>JAJYNF010000091.1 GCA_021786455.1 Acidobacteriota bacterium | reverse complement strand
TCCGGGCTGCCGCGCGAAGACAAGTGGAATATCGGGTCATTGATCCATTGCCTCATTGAATCAATGAACCCATGAAAAAATGCGTCAATGAAGAAACTCTTCATCACGACTCCGATTTATTACCCGAACGCCCGCCCGCACGTCGGCTCGGCGTACACCACCATCGTGTGCGACGCCATCGCGCGCTATAAGCGAATGTGCGGCTACGACGTGGCCTTCCTGACGGGAACCGACGAGCACGGCGAAAAGCTCCAACGAGCCGCGGACGCGGCGGGCGTTCCCGTGGAGCAGTTCGTTGCCGAAAAGCGCGAGCTGTTCAAACGGTTGTGGCGAAAACTCGATATCCCAGAATATAGCGCCGAGCATCCCGCCGGCTACCGCTTTGTCCACACATCGCAGAACCCCGATCACGTTAAATCTGTCCACTGGATGATTCGCCAGGCGCAAAAAGCCGGATACATTGGTCGGAAAAAATACGAAGGCCGCTACTGCATCCACGATGAGCGATACGTTTCCGATTCTCCCGAACCCGCGAATTGCGACATCTGCGGTCGGCCGGCGGAACTGATTAGCGAGGAAAACTACTTTTTCCGGCTTTCGGCATTTCAAAACCGTTTGCTCAAGCTTTACGATGAGCATTCCGATTTTGTTCGGCCCGACTTCCGCATGAATGAAGTGAAGAGCTTCGTCCAAAGCGGCCTGCGCGATATTTCCATCAGCCGACGGCGGTTGAAGTGGGGCATTCCGTGGCCGGACGATCCGGAGCAAGTGGTTTACGTTTGGTACGACGCGCTCACGAGTTATTTGACTGGCATCGGCTTTCGCGGACTCGATGAAACTCCGCCGGATTCCGACTTTCACAAATACTGGATGGACCCTAACGCTGAGCGCGTTCACATGATCGGCAAGGACATCTTGCGCTTCCACGCCGTCTATTGGCCAGCGTTTTTGATGGCCGCAAACGACGCCCTGCCAGACGACAAAAAGCTGCCGCTGCCGACAACCGTCTTTGCCCACGGCTGGATTTACTACGAGCAGGACAAGATGTCGAAATCCAAGGGCAACGTGATTTATCCTGAGCCGATTGTTGACGCGCTCAACTCCTTCGGCGCGCCCGGCAACGACGCGCTGCGATATTACCTGTTGCGCGACACGCCGCTCGGACTGGACGCCAGCTTTTCGTATGAAGGATTGATCCAGCGGTACAATTCGGATTTGGCGAACGGCATAGGAAACCTCGCCAGCAGGACACTAACTATGTTGCATCAATTCTGCGGCGGGGTGGCGCCGAAGGCGGTGAGCCTGGGGACCCAGCAGGGCACAGCGCAGCTAATAACGGCGTGCGAGGAAGCCCTCGACCGGCTGGACTTTTCAGTCGCCCTCTCCTACGTGTGGGCCTTTATGTCCGAGGCCGACAAGCTGATCGTCCAGGTAAGGCCCTGGGAGCTCGCCAAGTCGGGTTTCGACGCAGACAAGGCGAAGCTGAGCGAAACCTTGTCCCAAATTGTGCACCTGCTGCGCGTGGTCGGCCCCTTGATCCACCCGGCGCTACCAGGTGGGTCCGCTGTCCTTTGGAAGCGACTGGGGCAGCTCGGCAGCCTCGAGGACGAAGGCGTCGATGACTCCCTCAAGTTTCGACTCGTAACGGAGGGAACGAAAGTTGGCAAGCCGGAGCCGATTTTTCCGCGGCTGGACAAGGAAAAGACGCTCGCCAAGCTGCGCGAGGTTGCGGAGGCTGACCGAGCGCGCGAGCAAGCTGTAGCGCAGGGTCCGGGTTCTGACCCTGCGGCTTTTCAATCGTCGAAGGCAGCGGAAGGGCCGCAACGTCGAAATGCGGACGTTGCGCTACGACCTGCGATCGAACAGACGAAAGGAACAACCGTGGAACAAAAATCCGAGCAGAATCCAACACTGCGGGCGTCAACAAGCGTGCCCGCGGATCAGAAGATCTCGATTGACGATTTTGGCAAGGTCGAGATGCGCGTGGGTCAAGTGATCGCTGCCGAGCGCATTCCGAACGCGACGAAGCTTTTGAAATTGCAAGTGGACATTGGGACGGAAATTCGGCAAGTTTGCGCGGGCATTGCCGAATATTACGCGCCCGAGAAACTCGTCGGCATGAAAGTCGTGGTGGTGACGAACCTCGCGCCGCGCAAGCTGCGCGGCGTGGAGTCGAATGGCATGATCGTGGCGGCTTCCGTGGGCGAAGAAGGCCGTCCGGTGCTTCCGACCTTTGCCGAAGACGTTCCGAATGGCGCGAAGCTCAAGTAATTGATTCATCGGATCATTGAGTCATTGGCTCATTTGATTCGATAACTCAATGAATCCATGACCCAATCTTTCGTAGATTCCCATTGCCACCTCGACGACGCGCGCTTTGACGTTGACCGCGACGCGGTGATTGAGCGGGCGCGCGCGGCCGGCGTGAAATATCTGTTGGCTGTGGGAGGCGGCGGGGGCGCGGACGCTTTGGATGCGGCGCTTCCTATCGCGGCGCGATATGATGGGATTTACGCGGCAGCCGGAATCCATCCGCACGAGGCCGAGCGGGCCGAGCCGAGGCATTTTGAGAAGCTGCGCGAGGCGGCGCGCGCGCCCAAGGTGGTGGCGATTGGAGAGATTGGACTCGATTATCATTATGACCATTCGCCGCGCGAGGCTCAGAAAAAAGCGCTCGCCCAGCAACTTGAAATTGCCCGCGAGGCGCGGTTGCCGGTGATCGTTCACTCGCGAGAGGCGTGGTCTGACCTGACGGAAATCTTCGTCGGCGAATGGAAATCAAGCGGGCTCGGAGGCATCCTGCATTGTTTTTCCGGAACGATGGAGGATGCGCGGCCGTTCCTCGACATGGGTTTTTGGGTTTCGTTTGCCGGAAATCTTACTTTCAAGAAAGCTGGAAATCTTCGGGAAGCTGCGCGAGCCTTGCCGCTCGACCGGCTCTTGGCGGAGACGGACAGCCCGTACTTGGCGCCGCAGCCAGTTCGAGGCCAGCGCAACGAGCCCGCGTTCGTGCGGGAAGTCACGCGCGAGCTGGCTCGGCTTCAGGGTTTGAGCGAAGCTGAAATGGGCGAGCTTACCGTAAGGAATTTCGAGCGGTTTTTCGGATTCCCGGCGTCCGCCAGCTAAGAGGCGCGGCGCGGAGGTTCGGGAACCAACTTTCTTTTGGCCGCAATTTATGGGAGGATATCGCTCTATGAGTTCTGGCCTGGTGGGAACCAAATCGGCGTGTCTCCCGAGGCCCGCTGAGCGCGGCAAAGGGCACACATCAAGCCCCGCTCGCCTGACAGTGAAGGAGATTTTTGACCTCGTGCGCGGCGATCTCGAGAAGGTCGAGCAGGAGTTGACGCTGCAGAGCTTGGATGCGATCCAACCCGTAGCCCAGATCGGACATTATCTCCAGTCGAGCGGCGGCAAGCGATTGCGGCCGGCGCTGCTGTTGCTTTCCTCGAAGTTCTGTGGCTACTCGGGGGATGCGGCAATCCGCTTGGCCGCGGTGATGGAGTTGATTCATACGGCCACGCTCGTCCACGACGACGTCATTGACAAGGCGGAAACCCGCCGGGGCCGCGCCTCCATCAACCATCGCTGGGGGAACCACCTCAGCGTGCTGGCGGGCGACTGGTTCTATATGCAAGCGTTCAGCGTGGCGCTGCGAGAGCGGAACTTCAGGATTCTCGACTTGCTGATTGGGCTGACGCAGGCCATGGTGGAGGGCGAGCTGCTCCAGTTACAATGTCTCGGAAAGGCCGACCTGACCGAGGACGAATACTTCGATCTCGCCTACCGCAAGACGGCCTGCCTATTCTCCGCCTGCCTGCGCATCGGCGCTCTCCTTGGCTCGAGGAGTGAGGAAGAGGAAAACAAGCTCGGCAACTATGGGCTCAATCTTGGGCTGGCGTTTCAGTTGGTGGATGACATTCTCGACTTTACCTCCTCGGAAGCCAAGCTCGGCAAACCGGTCGGTAGCGACCTGCGCGAAGGCAAGGCCACCCTGCCGTTCGTCTATTTGCTCAAGCGATTGCCGGAACATGATGTTCATCGCGTGGCGAAAGCCTTCGAGCGAGGGGACTTCCAAACGGCGGTGCCTCCGGAGATCCTGGAACTCGCCAAACAAGTTGGAGCTCTCAGCAAGGTTCGCGAAAGAGCTATGGATTTTGCGCAACAAGCCAAACGCTGCCTTGAAGGCTTCCCCTCGTCGCCTTATCACGAAGCCTTGCTTTCCCTGCCGGACTTTATTGTCGAGCGTGAATCGTGAAGGCCGGATCCTCCGGCGCGCTGACAGAAACTGAAATCAAACTTGGGGTCCAACCATCGGAAGCGGCGCCAACCCGCCTGCGCCGATTGGGATTTCAAGTTGTGGGTCGGCGGCGTTTTGAAAACAATGTTCTGTTTGACTTCGACGATCGTTCGCTGACTAAGGCGAACATTTTGCTGCGCCTTCGCTCTGAAAACGGCCGGTATCTTCTAACGCTGAAAGGCCCGCCCCAGCCATCGCGACGTTACAAGATCCGGCGTGAAGTCGAATTTGAAATTGAGGCCAAGACGGTCAAGCGCCTGCTCGCCCTGCTCAAGGCGGTGGGGCTTCGGGAGGTTTTTCGTTATCAGAAATTTCGCACGACCTATGCGCCGCGCTTGCGGGGTAAGGGCCAAAAGGGGACTATTTGCTTTGATGAGACGCCTATCGGCGTCTTCCTGGAACTCGAAGGACCTCGGCAGTGGATTGACCGCACCGCCCGCCGCCTCGGCCGTGACTCCACAGCTTATATTACGGCCAGTTACGCAAAACTTTACCTGGAAGCCTGCCGACGCCGAGGAATGAGACCGGGCAACATGATCTTCCCCCAAAAAGCTCGTTGAAAGAGGAACAGGACTCCCCCATTGTTTTCCAGTTGGATTGAGGCAAGCCGTAGAATTGGAAGGGGCTAAGGTTTTGAGGAAGTGGGAGGGGATGAAATCCGTGGCAGACGGGTTTGGGCAGAAATCCAAACTACCATGGAGGCGTATTGAACCAGGCGAAGACGATCGTAATGCGCGTCAGGCAGCTCTCAAACTAAGTTGCATTATCAAGGGGACGGGTCTATAGGCCGCCGATTTCAGGCCGGTCGCGGCTGCGTCGCTCCTCGCCAGCCAGGTAGCCATCTCCTTCTCCCATTTCTTGCTCGTCCACTTCAACTCCACCAGGGGGATACGATGTGAGTAGGCTGTACCAAGCTTGAGACAGCCTTGACAACCTGTATGGCCGACGGTATATTACGATTTGTTATATGGTTCCGATGTTGGGGCAATTTCACCACCACCCTGCGCACACAAGCATGTGTCAGAGGCTGCTGGCCTAAGAAGCCCTCCAACCCGCACCAGAGGAGCCCGCTGACAGACAAGTGAGCGGGCTTTTTGATTTTTAAGGATGATAAGGAGCACCTGTAAATGGAACTGAAATATCAAGATGAGCTCATTCCCGCCATCATTCAGGATAAGCACTCCGGCAAGGTTTTGATGCTCGGTTACATGAACCGAGAGGCCTATCGTCAGACCCTAGCCTCGGGCTACGTGACGTTCTACAGCCGTAGCCGCCGGAAACTCTGGACAAAAGGTGAAACCTCGGGCCACAGGCTTAAAGTGCGAGAGGTTCGGGTGGACTGCGACCAAGACGCGCTGCTGATCCAGGCCGATTTGACTGGCCCCGGCTGTTGCCACATGGGTTACAAATCATGCTTCTTCCGCAAGCTTAGCGAAAAGGGGGAGGAGATTATCGCGCGGCGTGAATTTGACCCGGCAAAGGTTTACGGGCAATCGGCCCAAGAGAGCCAAACATGAAGCTGAAACTGGGATTGCCGAAAGGGAGCCTGCAAGAGGCGTCGCTCAGCCTGTTTCGGCGGGCTGGATATGAAATCACCGTGAATCCGCGCTCGTACTTCCCGACGGTAGATGACAACGAGATCGAGTGCATGATGATTCGCGCCCAAGAGATGGCCCGCTATGTGGAGGACGGCATTCTGGATACAGGGCTGACTGGAAAAGATTGGATTCTCGAGAGCGGCGCCACGGTGGTGGAAGTGGCCGACCTCATTTACGCCAAACATACTCTGGGCAAGGTTCGGTGGGTTCTCGCCGTGCCCGAGAGATCAACCTTCCAGAGCGTGCGGGACCTTAACGGAAAAGTTATCGCGACCGAACTGGTCAAGGTGACCGAGCGCTATCTGGAGGAAAACCACGTCCGGGCCAAGGTGGAGTTTTCCTGGGGCGCGACGGAAGTTAAGCCGCCCGTACTGGCGGACGCCATCGTCGAGGTCACGGAAACGGGCTCCTCGTTGCGCGCCAATGGACTTCGCATTGTAGAAACCGTCCTGGAATCCAACACGAAGTTGATTGCCAACCCGCAGGCGTGGGAGGATCCGTGGAAGCGCCAGAAAATCGAAACGTTGGCGATGCTTTTAGGCGGGGCGATGGAAGCCGCCGGCAAAGTGGGCCTCATGCTCAATGTGCGTCACGCCGACCTGGAAAGGGTTCTCGCGGTGCTACCGGCGCTCAAGCGCCCAACGATCTCCAACCTGAGTGACCCTGAATGGGTGGCTGTCAATACCGTCATTGAGGAGAAGACCGCAAGAGAAATCATCCCGCGACTTAAAGCCGCGAACGCGCAAGGGATTGTCGAATATCCACTCAACAAAATTGTTCTGTAGAGGAATTTAAGGCAAAAGAGTAATCGAGGAAACGTCATTGAGCAACGGCGACCGGAAGGTGTGTGTTTACTGTGGCTCGAGCCGACAATGTGACGCGGCCTATCGCGAGGCCGCGAATCAATTGGGCGGCGTGCTGGCCAGAAATGGTTTTGCCGTCGTCTATGGCGGGGGGAAGGTTGGTTCGATGGGAGCTGTTGCCGAGGGAGTGCTGGCTGCTGGAGGCAGGATTGTTGGGATTATTCCAGAGTTTATGATGGATCTTGAGTGGAACCATCCGAATTTGACAGCGAACGTCGTCGTGAAGGATATGCATGAACGTAAGCGCCGGATGTTACAGGGCTCGCAAGCCGCTATCGCTCTGCCCGGGGGATGCGGGACGATGGAAGAGTTGTTGGAAGCCATCACCTGGAAACGGCTCGGGCTTTATTGCGGAGCCATTGTCGTGGTAAACACAAAAAACTACTTTCAGCCGTTGCTTGAGATGCTCGAAAAATCTGTGACCGAAAATTTCATGGACCCGAGGCACCAAAGGATGTGGGCCGTCGTTCGTCA
>JAJYNF010000020.1 GCA_021786455.1 Acidobacteriota bacterium | reverse complement strand
CCCCAAAACCCCAAAACCCCTTGACAGAGCTATGGGTGCTGTTAATAATTAATAAATCCGATCAGTTGTCATTTCTGATGTAGAAGAAACGCGATGCCAAGGCAGCTGCGAAGACTCAGTCTGCCGCCGACAAAACTTCGAAGACTGATATCAAAGTTGTGAACACCTCCGCAAAAGGAGGTGTCCTCGTAGACCACCTCGTCCCGCAAGCCGCTCGCTACCAAGCCCAGTCGGAATATAGCTTGGTGAAGGCCGGGAAGATACAGGATTTGCCCGGCACTCTTCAGAACCCCTTGATCCAGCGCCTGTCTGAGCAGCTTGTGGACCTTCGGCGCCAGTACACTCAACTCACAGCGACCGTCAAGCCCAATTATCCGACCGCAGTCGCCCTTGAGCGTCAATTGGACACTGTTCGGAAAAGCTTGGACCGCGCCAAACAAGCCCTCACCCAAAATATTGTTCAACAATACCAGGCGGCGCGCGCCAATGAGCAATATCTGGCCCAGGCGGTTCAGCAACAGAAGGCCGTGGTCAACGACATTGCGCAAAAGTCTATCCAGTACAACATCCTCAAGCAGAAAGTGGACACCGACCAGCAACTTTATGAAAACCTGTTGCAGCGGATGAAAGAAGCGCAAATCCAGTCCACGCTCACCAGTAGCAATATCCGGGTGGTGGACGGAGCGGAGCTTCCAAAGTCGCCGGTGAAGCCTCGAGTGTATCTGAATTTGGCGCTCGGCATGTTCCTGGGGCTTAGCCTCGGCGTGGGCTTGGCCTTTTTCCAGGAGTATATGGACGACACGCTCAAGACCCCCGACGAGGTCGAAAGCCTCTTGCGCCTGCCCTCGCTCGGGGTGGTTCCTTCGTTCCTGCTCAACGGGACCGGCAAAAAGGACGGGAAATCGAAGAGCATGGTCCTGGCGCAAGGGGACGGCCATCAGGCGGCAATCCAATCCAGCCAGGCAGCCCTCGAGGCCTATCGCTCACTCCGGACTTCGATTCTGCTCTCTGCCAGTCCAGTGCCGAAGGTGTTGTTGGTCACCAGCCCGTTGCCTTCGGAGGGAAAGACGACCACGGTTATCAACCTGGGTTCCACTTTGGCGAGCCTGGGTAGCCGAGTAGTCATTTTGGATTGCGACATGCGGCGGCCAAACTGCCACCGGTCGCTGAAAATCGCCAATAAGCCCGGATTCGTCTCTTGTCTGACGGGCCGCGTTTCGCTGGCCGAAGCCACGATCACCGTCCCTGGCGTGGCTAATCTGTTTGCTATCCCCTGCGGGCCAATTCCACCCAATCCGGCGGAAATCCTTTCCTCGCCGACGGCGGGTGAGCTGCTTCAACAGTTGCGGTCTGAGTACGATTACGTGTTGGTAGATTCGCCGCCCGTGCTCAGCGTGACTGACGCGCGAATTCTGGCTACGCTCACGGATGCGGTCGTCTTGGTGGTTCGCGCCTACCACACGCCGTTCGACGTTGTTCGCCGGGCACGTTCGTTGTTATATGGGGCCGGGGCTCGCATCCTCGGAGTGGCTCTCAACGACGTGGATATTCATCGCGACGGCTACTACGGTTACAAATACAGCTACTATTACCGGTACGGGTACGGGTACGGGTACGGTTCGGATCAGGCCGCTGAAGAAAATAGCCCCGAAGACAATGCGACCGCGGGCAGCTAAGCGCCACTCATTCGAATTCTACCCTGCTTGGCCGGAGCTGATGCCTTTTTGATGAGACATCTGCCAGGAGCCGCAAGAGCGAGTGAGAGGGTTGAATGGAAGACTTTTCACAGTACGTTGGAGAAGTGCAGGACATTTTGGGTCGGCTGCCGCTCGAGCAGCTTCAAGCCATCTGTGACGCGCTTTACCGAGCCTACGAGAACGACCAAACGATTTTTGTTTTTGGCAACGGAGGGAGCGCGGCGCTCGCCTCGCACCTCGCCTGCGACCTGGGCAAAGGAACCCACGCGCCTTGCCCGCCGACGCTCGATATGAGCGGCGTTCGGAGGATCAAAGTTTTCTCAGTCACTGACAATGTGCCCATGATCACCGCTTGGGCCAACGACGCAGCCTACGAAGACATCTTCGTCGAGCAGATCGAGAACTTTATCAGGCCCGGCGACGTGGCTTTTGGCATCAGTGGCAGCGGCAATTCTCCCAACGTATTGAAGGCGCTCCAATTGGCTCGGGAGCGCAATGCCACGACGGTCGGCTTTACGGGATTCCAAGGCGGCAAGATGAGGAATCTCCTCGACTACGGTATCGTCGTTCCCTCGAACTCTATGCAACAGATCGAGGACGTCCACTTGGTCATGGGCCATCTAGTCTTTTTGAACCTCCGCGACCGCGTCCAGGCTCAGGGTCTTCGTGTCTCTGGGAAGTGATGGCCTGGTTGCATAATCGAGCGTCGAGATACAAGCGTTGTTGCTGTCGGACGGACCAAGGTTGGATGATGACATGCAAGTTCAAAAGGGCAGCTCGGAGAAGCGGACTATTGACTCTGCTCGTGGCTGGCATCTTCGGGACATTCAATTGGCCACCGGCGCGGGCCGAAAACATTGTGGCGCCCAGTGGCATCGAGCGGGCGGCCGAATTTCCGGGTTCGGACGCCTGTGCCCAGATTCAGAACGCGATCAACGCTGCCATCGCTCAAGGCGGAGGAATCGTGGACGCTCGCGCCTTCCATGGCCGGCAGGTCTGCGCGGCGGGCATCACGGTTGGTGGCTCCACATCGCACGGCTCTCAGAACGTTTTGCTTGAGGTCGGTAACGCCACGTTCTTTCTCCCTTCCATTGTTGTCAACAACAACAGCTCGATCGTCGGGCCCTACCAAGCGAGAAGTGCAACCATCTATCCGCCGGCGAACTTCGTCGAGTCGCCTGGCGCGAACTCGAACCCGTTCATTCGCTTCGCCACCGTTCAAGGCTCTGGCGAGGCCGAGCCACTACTGGAGAACCTGGTCATAGACGGTAATTGTCGGACCTGGAGCCCACGTTCCTTCCCGGGAGCTGGAACCTGCAAAAACCCGACCGAAGGCCCCGGCATGATCGCCGGCCTGGTCATCTTGCGCCATGTGCAGTTCCGTGATTTTGCTGCGGATGGCATTTATGTCACGAGCGGTAACTCGGACGCCTGGATTGATGTGGAATCCTATTTCAACGGCGGAGACGGTCTGCACCTGGTTCATGCGTCGGATCTTTTTATTACCGAGAGCCAGTTTGAAGCGAACCATCGTTACGGTATTGAAACGACCAACAGCCCCACGCTTCGCTTGACCCACAGCGACGTTGGGGGCAACACGGAAGGCGGCTGGTATGATTCGGAAACCGCTGCGGGTCCCTGGTCTGGTCGCCAGATTGTTATCGGAAACCAGTTCGGCAACAACAATGGCAACGATATTTCCTGGGTAGGATACGATGCCTCAGCGCGGCGCTACACCTCCGATGGCTGGGTCATCGTCGGCAACTCGTTCATCGGCTCCGACAGTCGAACGAACAACACCTATAGCGCCATCAACATTCAAGACTCGATGGGGAACGTTATCGTCGGAAATTATTTCGAATGCGGCGGTCTGCATAATTACAATTATGCGGTCAACATTCATGAATCGGCCCCCGGGCGCGAAGGTCAGGACACGGTGGTTGGAAACAGTATCCTGGGTCGCTGTGGCACGGCGCAGGCTCGCGGCGTGCCGTCCACGCTCTGGTCATCGAATGCCGGTTTCCCTGTTGTTTCCGTTGGCGGCGGGGCTTCCTGGACAGCCGGCGCAGGTGCGCCGTCGGGGTCATGCACGAACGGCAGCCTTTATTCGAATACTCAAGGCCGGCGCCGCTCGACGCTTTACGACTGCGTCTCCGGCGCCTGGAAAGACGTGAATTGATTGGGGGACGGCGCTCGAATGATGTTGAGGAACGTGGCTCTCTGGCGTTTAGCGGGCCTTGCTTCCTGCATCGGGATAGTCTCCGTCGCTGCGCTATAATGAGATGTTTCTCGTTCGTATCGAAGGCCCGGCAGGGTAAGGTGGGAGAAGCTCTTCATGGCTAATGGACAAGTATCGGTCGCTCGGCCGCTCTCGCTTGCGCCATTCATCTCGTTTTTTGTCGCGATCCTGCTGGCGCTGTTCGGGCTAGCCCTCGTCAAATCTCCCACCGACGTGGTTTTCTTCCTCGCGGCCGCCGTTGGCCTGGTTGTAGCTCTCATGCGCCCCGACCTGTTTCTTTACTTTGTTTTGTTCACCATGCCCTTTGATTTCAGTCGCGCCGTCCACGGCTTTCCTCTCGCCCTCGAAGAACTGAAAGTTATTGGCCTTCCGCTGATCGTGCTTCATCGTTGGGCTGGCGGCAAGGTGGTTCCCCGCCTCAAAATCCGCTCCGTATATTTGCTTCCGGCTGTGGGGTTGCTGCTGATTCTTGCTGCGTCTTACTTCCGCGCGCAAAGGTTCCCCTCCTACGCTCGTGACGGCGGCCGGCTGTTTGGCGGGATTTGCATGATCTGGCTGGTGTTGAACATCTGCACCACGTGGCGGCGGCAAAGGCTGGCTCTCGGCTCCCTGATCGCAGGGGCTCTGCTGATCGGCTTGCTTTCCTTCTGGCAGGTTGGGTTACCCAGCACCTTCCCGGACGTTGGCGGATTTGTTCGTGGCGGCACTTATACAGCCTTCTCGCCCACCCTGGGGGCTCTCGCGCCGGGTTTTGGCGGGAGGGCCAGTGCGGGACTTTACAATGCCGACGAGTGCGGAGCCTTCATGGCTTGGCTGATTCCAATTGTCCTTGCCCTTGCGTTGGCAGCCAGCAAGAGGAAGAAGCTGTGGCTTTACGTTGCCCTGTCGGTTCTGACTTTAACCCTTTTGCTAACCTTTTCCCGGGGGGCCATTGCCAGCTTGGCGGCTGGGGTTCTGCTATTCCTTATGGTTGGCAGGAAAGTGCGAGCTCGAGTCCTGGCCGCAATCGGAGTCGTCAGTCTGCTGGGCCTGATCGCTCTCTCGATTCCTCGCGTCCAGGCCACGCTAATCCGCCGCGTCAACGACACGGGCTCGATATGGAGAAACCGCATGGACCTTGTTCAGGCCGGGATAAAAATCGTGCGCCGGCACCCGCTCTTCGGGGTTGGCATTGGCAACCTTAGGCGGACGATCGAGCGGCAGCTCGGAGAGCTCCATCCGGGCAGGTGGATCTTGTGGACGATCTTTAGCACCCACAACCAATACCTGGATATCTGGATCGAGTCGGGGCTGGTCGGCTTGTTATGCTATCTCTGGATATTTTTCCGGGTCGTTCAACTCGGTTTCAGGGCGGCGCGGCAGCCCAAGTGGGGCATACGCAAGCTGGAAGTCTTTGCGCTCGCTTGCGGCGGGGTTACGATGTTGGTTCACGGCCTCATCAACGCCGTGGTGCTATTTGCAATGGTCGGGTATGTTTCCTGGACCATGTTCGGCCTGGTCGAGGCCACTTACCGGCTCGTCGAGGCGGATCAGAAGGTCGGGCCTGAACCCCTGCCCGGGGTCAGCACCTTCAGGGCGGCCACAAGCCGCCCAGCGTTAAAATCCCCAGCGCCGGCGCTGGCGAAGTGACGGGGCGGGTGAACCGAACCGTGTGGGGCGTGAATGAAAGGGTAGGGGCGACGGGTTGCCGATGGGCAAGCGGAGAGGGTACGACGAGCGGGAAGGCAACCCAATGCGAATAACCTTTGTTATGGACGGTCCGATTTGGCGACCCTACGGTGCCCCTAAGGTCATCTATCAGTACGCTAACCGCCTCGCGTCCCGGGGGCACCAAATCGCTGTCGTTCATCCCACGCGGATTCGCAACCTGCTCCCGCCTTCGAGCGTTGCCGGGTGGCTGAAAGACAGAGCTCGGGAGGCAAGGAATCTCGCGGTTGCCTGGGGGCTTCTAGGGCACCGCCGCGTCCGATGGTTCACGATTGATCCGCGGGTCAGGATGCTCTTTGTTCCCGACCTGCGCGCGAGCTACGTTCCGGACGGGGACGTGGTCATTGCCTCACAAGAGAGCGCTGCTGAGGAGGCCGCGCAGTACCCGGACCAGAAGGGCTGCAAATTCCACATGGTCCAGACTTACCCGGGATGGGGCGGGTCGGTTGAACGTACCAACCAGACCTGGCGGATGCCTCTTCACAAGATCCTCGTGGCCTACTGGCTTTTCGAGCTCGGTCTGAGCTTGGGCTGCGACGCAAGCGAAATGACCGTCGTGCCGAACGGCGTGGACCTGGATCAGTATCGCCTCATCAACCCGATTGCCAGTCGGCCCAAACGCGTGGCCCTGTTGTATTCTTTGCGGGAGCAGAAGGGATCCGCCGACGGCATCGCGGCCTTGGAGTTTGCCAAAAAGGCGCACCCGAGCCTCCAGGCCGTCTTCTTCGGCACGAACCACCGGAGACCTTCAGTCCCATCATGGGTGGAGTTCAGATTTGATCCACCGCAGGAGGAGATCGTCCAGGAAATTTACAACGGCAGCAGCATTCTGCTCTTTCCAAGCTGGCGCGAGGGCTTTCCCTTGATCCCATCCGAGGCTATGGCGTGCGGGTGCGCTGTCGTTTCTACGGACTGCCCAGGCGTGCAGGAGTTCGCCCAGCACGAAGTGAACGCGCTGCTCTCGCCGCCTAGAGACATCGAGGCGCTGACCAAAAATTTGCTTCGTCTGCTCGACGATGACGCTTTGCGCATCCGCCTGGCGCAAGCCGGGGTGGAAACGATAAAGCAATTTACCTGGGAGCGCAGCACGGATTTGCTGGAAGCGCTGCTGAAAAGCAAGGTTCAGGGCAAGAATCTGGCAGACGCCGAAGCGGTATCACGACGATGACCGACGGACGCCAGGAGCTTCGCAAGGGTTCGGGCAAGGTCTTTCAGGATATTTGGAAGACCTCGCAGCATTATTATGTTCACTCGCTCGACGAGGCGATCCGATATTCGCGGACCATTGACCTGTTCAAGTGGGAATGGGTCTGGCGAATCGAACTGGGTAAGCGCCAACCCGTTTCCTGACGTTTACTTTCCTCCGTTTCTCACGCCGTTGTGGGTTCGCTGGCTGAAGTCGCACCGCGAGACGTGGCTGAGGCGAGTCGGGCCAAAGTCGGGGGCCGCGTTTCACTGGAATCGGTTTTGGTATTTGTGGGGACGGAAGGGTGTCCCCGCGTAACTCTGTCGTGGCGACCTTCCAATGCGCCTTGTTTGACAAAAATCAGCCGCGACTTATAGACTATCAAAATTCGCAATCGGACGTCGAAATCAGCGT
>JAJYNF010000056.1 GCA_021786455.1 Acidobacteriota bacterium | reverse complement strand
GCCGAGCGGCTTAACCGCACTCTGCGCTGCACTTACCCCAAGGGCTGCGTGGAGAACTACCGGGGTGCCCGCCGACAAGCTACTGCCGCTTAATTCCAACTGCCATGTCGCGTACCCCTTCGTGTCTGCGTTTTTGGGGAGAGAACCTTTAGGGTCGCGAAATGATCCTCAAGCTCCTTCCAAACATGCCGAAAGACTGATTGAAAGCTGGGCGGGCGCGTGGTACGCTCTCCGCGCAACCTTTCAACGGCTGTGGGCCCTGAACCAAGGCGATGACTCGCTGTTCATCCGCTGGGGGCCTATGCTACGGCCGCGAGCATTGATTTTAAGAGCTCCATCTTAGGTCTTGTCTTGCCATGACTCGCTACGAGAACAGAACATTCGAAAATCAGCATGTCGTCTTGGATGACGGGGTGTTTGTGAATTGCCTTTTCAAGAATTGTAGTCTGGAGTACGCTGGCGGCGATGTGTATGTGCAAAATTGCCAGGGAGAGAGCTGCCAACTAGTCTGGCGCGGCCCGGCACAGCGCACGATTTTTCTGTTGCAGGGACTAGGGTTGTTGGCCCCGGCCGCCTCACTTCCTCCGGCGGAGACCTCGACCCGGGTGCAATAGCCTGGATGCGCATCGGGTCCGAGAAATTTTACTTTCGCAACTCATTTCATCCGATCCGTCCTCTGCTTTGACCGTGCCAAGTTAATTGGACATACCGCCGGCAGGCTGTGCTGCCGCCCTTATAAATGCCGTCCCCGGCGGTTCGCATCGCCAAGCGATACATTGCGCCGCATCCGCGCGACACACCCGATCCCGCAAGATAAGGGATTTCGCTCGCGTCAAATCTTCGATCTTGCCCGGTCGTCCACGGGCGATTTGGCGCTTGCGGGCGGCACGGAATCGAACGACGCGGTGCCCATCCAGAACATCCGTTGATTGCTACGATTACAAGACCGCCGGTGACAGATGGATGCGGCACCAACACGCCGCGGTTTCCGCTAACGAGTATCCTCCGCGCGGCAAGCGTGTCGGGCATACCGGTAATGAGTTACTGCCACCCAGCCCAAATTCACCGAGAGGTCCTGGCCGCTCATTTACACTCTGAGGGTTAGCACCTCCTCATAGAGGTCGAGGGTTGCCTGGGCGGTGAGCTTCCAGGTGAACTGGGAAGCTCGCTCTAAAGAAGCCGCAATAAGTTTGTGGCGCAAAGAATGGTCTTCAGCGGCCTGTTGAACTTTGTCGGCAATGTCGCGCGCGTCGAGCGGATTCGCGTAGAGCGCCGCCTCGCCCGCAACCTCGGGGAGCGAGGATGTGTTGGCAACCACAACCGGCAGACCATAACTCATGGCTTCAAGGACCGGCAGGCCGAAGCCTTCCTCCAGCGAGGGGAACAGAAAGACATCGGCCGATTGATACAGCAATCCCAGACGGTGAGCCTCAACGTGGCCAAGCAACGTCACGCGATCGCTCAGGGCGTG
This sequence comes from Acidobacteriota bacterium, assembly GCA_021786455.1. Taxonomy (GTDB): domain Bacteria; phylum Acidobacteriota; class Terriglobia; order UBA7540; family UBA7540; genus JAKCCV01. The sequence goes on along the minus strand of JAJYNF010000056.1, from coordinate 5,776 downwards.
CTGGCGGATAAAATTATAGATGGCCTCGCAGCCAAAACCTTCGCCGCCCGCAAAAACCATCCGATACCTTGCCGGGAGTAACTGCAAGGCGCGGAGCGCGTTCACGATGTTTTTGCGAGTCTGGAGGACGCCAACGCTGAGCACGAGCATGGAATTCTGGCCAAGGCGCTGACGTTCTGCGGCAATATCTTCCACGGGCCGGCGCGAAGTGGGCATGGCCACGCCATAGGGAATCACTCGAATTTTCGCCGCATCAACATCGGCGTGCCGCATTAATTGCTGCCGGGTGTACTCCGACGGGACCAGGATACGGGCTGCGCGCCGCGTGGACTCAATCAGCAGCCGCCCGAACTTCCGCCTAAATTCCGCTGTCGAGTAGTTAAGGCCGGTCAAGGGAAAGACATCGTGAATGGTGACGACCTCCCGCCGGAAGCGGAATGCGGGAGGCCTTTGAGCAAGGCTGTGAAAAAGGTCGGCCTGCCAGGGAAGCCAAAACGTCAGGCCCTGTTGGTAGTAACTCACACTGAAACGCGGCCCGCGACTGCCACGCGGCATGGCAGGAGCGACCCAGGTTGGTCGCTTGGGCCATCGCGAAAGACGGTAGCACAGCAGAAAATGGTGATCAGAATTAAGCCCCGCGAAAGCTTCAATCAGTTGACGAGAATACGCCGTCATGCCGGATGGCAGTCGGTCTATCGCGTAGGTGGCGTCGAGCGCAATCGTTGCCATAAGCGCGGTATTTCGGATTCTAGCAAAAGAAAGCTGACCGCACGCGATGGCGCGATCTGGGGCGGCCCTCAGAAAGGAGGGAACGCGTCAGCCCCAAGCCAAGGTCCGTTAGGAGCGGAAAGGATACCGGAAAACTTCATGAGCCCGAAGGCGCATAAGGGTCTTTTGGCACGAGGAGAGATGCTGGCGATGAATTTCTGGATAGGCCCCCCTTGTCCTTGCCGTGTCCGCGAGGCGGGGTAAAACCAGGCGCTCGATGGCAACTTAATGAGGAATCTCTGGAGGCGCCGAGTTTTGTAAACCGTACTCTTTGACCTTGCGATAGATTGTTGTCTTGCCGATGCCGAGAAGCTTAGCTGCCCGCAGGCGGTCTCCATCCGTAGCCTCCAGGGCTTCGAGGATGGCGCGTTTTTCCACTTGTCGAAGTGTCGGGATAGAACGGGATTCCCCGCCCCACAGCCCGTATTGCAAGCTGGAGGGCAAATCGTGAATCTGGATTTCAGAGCCGGAGCCGAGAGTGACGGCACGTTGAATGCAATTCTCCAGTTCCCGAACGTTTCCCGGCCAGTCGTAGGCCATCAAACGAGCCAGCGTGTCGTAGGAGATGCCCTTGCTGGAGCTGCCGTCGCCGGCGAGCCGTTCCAAAAAATGGTAGGCGAGGGCTGGGATATCTTCCTTCCGCTCGCGCAAGGGCGGAAGCTTGATGGTCACAACGTTGAGGCGGAAGAAGAGGTCTTTCCGGAAGGTTCCGCGAGTGATAGCGGCTTCCAGATGTTGGTTCGTGCCAGCAATCATGCGCGCGTGGAATGGAGTTCTCTGATTGCTGCCGAGGGGGCGAACTTCTTTTTCCTGCAAGGCACGCAAAAGTTTGGCCTGAAGGTCAATGGGCAATTCGCCGATTTCGTCCAAAAAGACGCTTCCTCGTCCCGCGGCAACGAATAACCCCGTGCGATTCTGGTTGGCGCCTGTGAAGGCGCCTCGGACGTGGCCAAACAACTCACTCTCAATGAGCTGAGGCGAGAGCGCGCCGCAATCAATAGGAACAAAAGGTTCCCCGCTGGCGGGGCCAAAAGCATGAATGGCCCGGGCCACAAGCTCCTTGCCCGTTCCGCTTTCGCCCAGGACCAAAACCGGGTGACGCGCCGGCGCAACCTTAACGATGAGCTCATAGACTCGCTGCATCTTCGCGGAGGAACCCACCAGCCCGGCCAGCTCGTGGCGCGCGGCAAGGCGTTCGCGCAGCAGGGCATTTTCCTGAGCTAGCCTTTTCCTCTCCAAGGCCCTCTCTAAGACGCCGCGGAACTCTTCTGCGCTGAAAGGCTTCCAGATGCGCTCCAGGACGCCTTGGGAAGGCGCGCCGGGCGCTTCGTTCGCGGGACCTCTCTGGCCGATGAGGATCACATCTATTCTTGGCGTCGCTTTCCGCATGACCTCGCGCTGGTTGAAGCCGGGAAAGGCTTCGTCCGCCAGAAGAACATCGAATTCGCCGCGGCCAATAGCCAGGTGTAAATCGGCAGGAGATTCCACAACGTTGGCGAGGTGCCCTAACCCCATCACGATTCGAGCACAAATCCCCGCGCAAGTTCGGTCGGGTTCGGCGATTGCAATTCGATAGCGCATCGGCACTTTCTGCCGTCAGTCAGCAACAGCCCATATCTCCCAAGTTACTATACCGCGTTAGCAACGGAAGTCAATCTGAACGCGGCCGGGCCTCGCTGCGCCGAGAGGGGGCCGCTACGAAGCGCCGCGGCCGAGGAGGACGACCGGAATAGTTTTGAGGATGATTTTTAGATCGAGCAAGGGCGACCATCGGTCAATGTATTCAAGGTCGAGTTCCATCCAGCGCCGAAAGCTGAGACGGTTACGACCCTCGAGCGCCCAAAGGCAGGTCAGTCCTGGGGTCATGCGGAGGCGACGACGTTGCCACGACTCGTATTTTTCAACCTCTTCCGGCAGCGGCGGGCGCGGTCCGACAAACGACATGTCGCCCTTCAGCACGTTTACTAACTGCGGCAGCTCGTCGAGAGAGAACTTCCGCATGAACCGGCCAAGGGGAGTGCAGCGCGGGTCGTTTGAGATCTTGAAGACGGGCCCGTCCATTTCATTCAAAGCTTCAAGTTCCTCGCGGCGAAGGTCGGCGTCGGGACGCATGGAGCGGAACTTATAAACCGTGAATTTGCGGCCACCCAGCCCGCAGCGGCTTTGGCGATAGAGGACCGGCCCCCGGGAGGTAACCTTGACCAGGACGGCCAGAATCAGGAAAAGCGGCGAAAGCAGGAGAAGCAGAAGAAAGGCCATTGTGAAGTCAAAGGCACGCTTAAGAAGCAACAGGTATTCGCTCGCCGGGGTGGTGGTGAAAGTGAGTAATGGCATATCTCGCAGGCGCTCCAAATACACGTGCGAGACGACGTGCGGGAAAAAACTGAGCATGACGCGCGTCTTGACGCCTTCCTGCTCGCACAAGAGAAAAGCATTCTCCAGTTTGTCGAGGTCTTCCTTCCCGACGGCGAAGATGACTTCGTCAATAACGTGGCGGCGAATGAGTCCATCGAGGGAGTTGAGAGGGTAAACCGGATAAGAACGTCGGAGGCGCGGATCATGGAATTCGTTTTCGGGGGACGGGCCGACGCGCGCCATCCCAAACAGACGCACGCCACGCGGCTCGTTGGCCTCGAGGATGCGGGCGATTTCAGCCGCTTCCGGCGCGCCGCCGACCAAAAGGAATTGGCGGTAGCCGCCGAAGGCGCGGCGAAGCGGGTCGCCCAGCCGGCGAGCGACCCATCGAAATAAAATCATTGCTACCAGGTTTGCGACCGCATAAAAGCCCAGCAGGAGGCGGCTGATATAGACCCACTTGAAAGCGTAGGTAAGAGCAAAGAGCAACGTGGTGGAGATGGAAGAAACCTTCAGAGGATCGGTGAAAGGCCGGCGGAGGTTATCTTCCTGAATGTCGCGGTAGATGCCCGTGGCCCATCCTACGGCGGGCCAAAGAACCACGCACAGCGGAACAATCCAGAAATAGTACGCCAGCGGATAGAGGGGCCGTGGCGTGAACACGTCCGAGCGGAGCCAATGCGCGGCGGTGAAGCTTGCCAGCGCCAGCAGTGCGTCCGCCAGCAAGTAAAGCCGGCTTATCAATCGGTTGTGACGAGAGAACATCAGCCGTGCTCCGGCATCATCATAGCGAAAAATCGCGTCGCCGAACACCGGAGGTCGCTATCAGCCCGGTCTAAACGTTTCGGCCCGCGGTTGACGTTGAGCCGGGTCATTTCCTCGGCATCGTGTTCCGGTCGTCATCGTTCGAGAGACGGCGCAGGCAGACCGCGAACTTGAGTCAAGAGGCTGCCACGGCGCGACGAAAGGCGACTGCCGAGATGGGGGAAGACCGCCCGACTGATTCAGCGGCCTGTCCCGACTTGCCACGGAAAGACCCAAACTCCCAGCGCGGACAGACTGCCATCGTGGAAACGGTTTCATGCAGCGGTCAAGCGAGAGTGAGTTTAAAGACCACAGCATAGTCGGAAGCCGGCTTCTGTTCAGGCCGCTCAATGCGCAAGCCTTGTGCGGTTTGCTCGAAGCGCGCTCTGCCCGGAGAGCCGAGCAACTCAACGTGGGTGACTTTTCCGGGATGCGTGGAGGCCGAAGTGCCGAAGGACCGAAGCAGCAGGGTCTCTGTAGGCCAGCCAAGAACGATCGCGTAAACCGTCGTGCCAGCCTTATTGCGAGTGTATCGGATATCGCTCGCGTCCAGCTCGCCGGTGGATTTGCCTTGGAACGAGCCAGCTTTAATCATATGCGGACCTTCACCGAAGACCGTCCAGGGGCGCGTCGCGTAAATGGCCTCGCCGTTGATTTGAAACCATTCAGCGATGCGCTCGAGAATCAACCGCTCCTTGCGGTCAATTGTGCCGTCGGGTTTGCCCGGGATATTGAGCAGAAAAGTGCCATTTTTGCTCACGGTGTCCACCAGCCAGTGAATGACCTGGCGCGGATGCATGTACCCACCGTATTCCCCAGGTTGGTTGAACAACGCGCGCTGGTAGTGCCACTGCCCGATGCAGGTCTCGGATTGCCACGGATAAGGTAAAATCGCGGCAGCGAGGCCGCGCTCGATATCGGCCACGACCGACTTGGCAAGATGCGGCGGAACATTCTTGATGGTGATGACCCCTTCCATCTTGCCACCGTTTTCTCGGAGGTTGTGATTGTAATAATACGCGCCGATGTTCATCCCCCCCCACCCCAGCGGGAAGAGCGGATTGTCGAAGTAGAGCAGGTCGGGATGGTGTTGGTCCGCGAGGTCGCGGGTCCGGTCGTAAAAGTTTTTGACGTAGGAAGCATCGGGCAAAGCGTCATGCGGATGCTTGACGCCATAAAGCTGCTGGGGATCGTAACCTTGCCACCATTGCCCACGGCCCTGAGCGAGAGTAAGGCGGCCGTCGTAAGGGCAGCCGGCCAAGGGGCCTGAAGCGTCGGCCCCGTGGCTGGTTTGGAACCACCACCAATTACGGGCTTGATGCACGGTTACGCCAAAGCGCAGGTTGCGCTTGCGCGCTTCAGCGGCCCAAGTTCCGATCACGTCGCGATGCGGGCCGATGTTGACCGCGTTCCATGGATGATGCTTGGAATTCCAGGTATCGAAGCCATCGTGATGGTTGGCCAGCGCGACAAAGAAGCGAGCTCCGGCCCGGACGTACAAATCCATCAGCTCAGACGGCTCCCAGTTCAGTAGCGTCCACTGGGCGCTGAGGTCTTTGTAACCAAACCGTGAGGGAGGACCGTAATGGGCAAGCTGAAATTGATTTTGTTTAGAACCTTGCCGATACATGTTGCGCGCGTACCAGTCGCCATCTTCCGGAACGCACTGTGGGCTCCAATGATTCCACAAGCCAAATTTGGCGTCGCGATACCATTCGGGGCAATCGTATTGAAGCAGGGAATCCCAGGTTGGCTGGTAAGGTCCTTGCCCGGCAAGATTCGGAATCGGTGAGATCATTGGCACGCCGTCGTGCGATCCTCCGGGGATCGGCAGCTCAGGTGGATTCCC
>JAJYNF010000289.1 GCA_021786455.1 Acidobacteriota bacterium | reverse complement strand
TCACCACCACCGCGGCCGCCGCCACGACGAGACAATATTCAGAAAGCTTCTTCATCAGCAAGCCTCCCTCGCATTCTACGCCAGCGCATGTTCAGCTCTTAGCCCCAAATCTTTGAACTCAAATGGGCGGCTTGGGTTCCGGGTCACCCTAGATGCTTTTCAAACCGTATGGCGTATCTCGTGCCCTACGGATGCTTGCAATATGTATAGTGACAGTTCTGACTGTAGCGCCGTCTCGCCGGCCCGGCGGGCAGCGCCGTTACAGAAAAGAACATCCTTGTATTTTGCAATCCTCAATAAGAGCCTCCGTCGGCGGCCTTGCAGATGATTCTCGGCGTAAAGAGGGTCGCGGCGCGCAGGTTATCGCACGCCGGCCTCCCCGTCAGGCGCCAATATCGCAACTGTCGTATCGCAACAGGAAAACAGTTGCGCGGGAAGGGTTATCGGGTAAAATAAGGTTTGGAAGGTGCCTTGAGCTTGCGGCCCGAAGGCGTGGAGCCGTGGGTGAGGGATCGCGCGGCCGAGCTCGAATCTGGCAACCCAGGTGAGCTTGGGGTGCGCGTTGGGGAATGGTTCCGACCCGTTGAGGAGAAGCGAAGAAAATTAAACCGGGGCGGCGGCCTCGTTTTCCCGTGGGGAGATGGTTTTTTGATTCTGGGCGCAAACCTCTTTCCGAGCATCGTCATCCCTGACGACAAGTGGCACGATCAATGCGGGGTGTTTGCTGTTTACGGGCATCCCGAAGCCGCCAAACTCACTTACCTGGGGCTTTACGCCCTGCAGCATCGCGGGCAGGAAAGCGCGGGCATTGCTGCTTCCGACGGCAACAAGCTGCTCAGCCACAAAGCCATGGGGCACGTCGCGGATGTGTTTACCGAGGAGGCGCTCCGCGGGCTTCATGGTCAGGCGGCCATCGGGCACACGCGGTATTCAACCGCAGGCGACACGGACCTCAAGAACGCTCAGCCTTTGACGGTGAGCTGCCAGAAAGGGGAAGTGGCTCTTGCCCACAACGGTAATTTGGTCAACGCCGCCTCGATTCGCCGGGAGCTCGAAAGCCGCGGTGATATTTTCCAGACAACCAGCGATACGGAAGTCATTCTCCACTTCTTTGCCCGCTCCAAGCAGAGCGGCACACCGGAATCCATCGCCGACGCGCTCGATAAGGTTTCCGGCGCCTATTCGCTGGTCATGCTGTTTAAGGACAGCGTGTATGCCATCCGCGATCCGCGCGGTTTTCGCCCGCTGAGCCTCGGGCGGCTGAACGGCGCCTGGATGGTCGCCTCGGAAACCTGCGCCTTCGACCTGATTGGAGCCACTTACGAGCGCGAGGTTGAGCCGGGCGAGATGGTGATTTTTGACCAGCGCGGCATGACGTCCCTACGCTACGCGCCGCCCATGCCCTTTTCCCGCTGTGTCTTTGAGCATGTTTATTTCTCCCGGCCCGACAGCTTGATTTTCGGCCGGTCCGTTCAGGAAAGCCGTGAGATGCTGGGGAGATTGTTGGCCCGCGAGCATCCGGTGGCGGCGGATCTGGTTGTTCCGGTTCCCGATTCAGGCGTCGCGGCCGCGCTCGGCTATGCCGCCGCATCCGGTGTGCCACTGCGCTTTGGGCTCATTCGAAACCATTACGTGGGCCGGACTTTTATTGAGCCTAGCCAAGCCATCCGCGATTTTGGCGTGCGGCTCAAGCTGAATCCGGTGCGGCAGCTCTTGCAAGGAAAACGAGTTGTCCTGGTGGACGATTCGATTATTCGAGGGACAACCAGCCGGAAAATTGTGGGCATCGTAAGGGATGCGGGCGCGCGCGAGGTTCACCTTCGCATTAGTTGCCCGCCAACCATATCGCCATGCTATTACGGAATTGACACGCCCAACCGGAAGGAGCTCATTGCTTCAAACCACAGCGTGGATGAAATCCGGCGGTACGTTGGAGCAGACAGCCTCGGTTACCTCGCGCTCGAGGCCCTGCAGGAAGCCGTGGGCGGCAAGGGCGGCGGTTATTGCTTGGCGTGCTACACGGCTAACTATCCCACCACTTTCCAGGAGCCGCTGATTGCTTTTCGCCAGCGTGTCTAATTCCCATGGAACCTGCTAACGACCGACCCACGCCGAAAGCCACCGGTGAGGTCCGCGGGGACCCATCACCCCCAGCCAAGCCACGCCAAAAGGAGAGCTTCTGGGAGACTGTTCGCTCTCTGGTCGTCGTGTTGATCGGAGTCTTCTGTATTCGGACATTCGTCGGCGAAGCTACGATGATCCCTACCGGCTCAATGGAGCGCACGATTCTGATCGGGGATCACGTTTTTTTGGGAAAATTGCTCTACGGCCCTCGAGTGCCCTTCACTGACTGGCGACTTCCAACCCTGCGTCAGATTCACCGCCAGAACATTGTTGCCTTTCGCTACCCGTTGAATCCTTCACAAATGTTCGTCAAGCGTGTGATCGGAGTGGGCGGCGACGTGGTCAAAATCGTCAATAAGCAGGTTTACGTCAACGGTAAAATACTCCCCCAGCCCTACGCTCACTTCGACTCATCTCGAATTCTTCCCTTGCGAGATAATTTTCCTCCGCCGGTAAGTATGATTCCCACCTTGCCGGCCGCCTGGGGTCTCGATCCCACGTGGGCGCGCGAGATGCCACGCTATATTCACGAAGATGGTCTTCACGTTCCGCGCGGATATCTCTTTGTTCTTGGGGACAACCGAGATGATTCATACGACAGCCGCTTCTGGGGCTTTGTTCCGTTAAAGAATGTCGTGGGAGAGCCGTGGTTCATCTATTGGTCCTATCGCGCGCCGAGCCGCGAGTGGCTTGACGACCGGTGGTCCGACCAGCTGCGCTTTGACGCCTCCATCCTCGGGAATTTCTTCCACAACACCCGCTGGTCCCGCATGGGGAAAGTTTTTTAATTTCGTCAGGTCGGCGCCGGCTTTTTCCACAACAGCGATACGTCTTGGCGTTCGCATCGCGCGGCTCCCGGAGGTCCACACGGCGCGCCGGCAGGACGAAGACCCCCCAAGCATCGAGATTGGCGGGAAGGATGACCGTCGGAAAGGTCGCTCACCCTGGCGGGATGTAGGGTATAGAGATTCTGCGGAAAATCTTGAACCGACACCCGAAGGTGAGCGGGATGGGCCGCGGCGAATCGCTCACCAGATTGAGCGTCGAACTGAAGCCGTCTTGAAGCGACCAGTACGGGAAATCGAGTTCGCGCGGGGCGACCGTCTTGCAGCAGGGCGCGGCGGCCTTTGGCGCGGTAGGCTAGGAACCAAACTAAACAGACCGCAACTGCCATACAGAGACTGGGAACGGAAACCGCGTAGCGGCGCATGGGATGCCCCTCCTGCGATCAAAATCCCGAGCTCGCGTGAATGGGCAAAAGATACCATTAAGGGGGGGGATAAATGTCAACAGAAATATTACCTCGAAATGAATAAGCCGCAGGGCACGGGGGCGCGTTCGAGCGGCTCTACTTTGATAAGTCAACCGGCCTGTTGCTCCGCGTGGAACACTTTACACCCACACCCGTCGGCAGTCTTCCCGGACAGATGGATTTTGCGAATTACCGCCAAGTGGACGGCATCCAGATGCCGTTCCAAGTGAAAATCTCTACGACCGAAGACACGCATACGGAAACATTCAGCCACGTGGCGCTCAATACCCCGATCGCAAATTCGAAATTCAACATGCCCCAGGGCCCGGTAAGCCCCGACCAGCCTTAAGTTAAGGGTTCTCTGATGGGCGACCGCAGCGCCAGCCGAACCGGTGTCATTCAAAAGGGAAGACCGGACCTCAAGCGGGTAGAAATTGCGGCGTGTCCCTTCGGCTCCAAACAACCACGGAAGAATTCGGCCTGATCCCCCCTCTTCGACCTCCGGCTCATAAGCCCGAGGGGAGAGGCGATAGCGCCGACGAGGCCCCGACCGCTCCATTCAGTCCAGGCGGCGAATTGGCTTGACGCTGTTTTCGCTTGTGCGCTACCGTCAATAAGGATGGGGTAAAGCCGGCCGCGGAGGGGAGAAACGCGGGCCAGAGGTGAAGCTTAGCCTTTTAGGGCTCGCTGATTTTCAAGACGAAGATGCTCGGCTTTGATGTTCGCAATTTGAGGGCGAAACCGGAAACGCAGCTTTCCCCGGAATCGGGCAGCGGAACAGGCAATGGAGCTATTCGAACTGACCAAAAGGCTGGTCAACTTCAATTCGGTGACCGGAAATGAGCAGGGCTGTGGCGAATTCTTGCGGTGCTACCTAGCCGAGCAGGGTTATCAAGTAGAAGTTCAGCCGGTCGAGGGCAAGCGTTCGAACATATTTGCATTTATGGGCCAACCTCGTGTGGTGTTGAGCACGCATATGGACACGGTTCCGCCGTTCGTTCCGGCCAGCGAGGATGACAAATTCATCTACGGTCGCGGATCCTGTGACGCCAAAGGTATTTTGGCCGCTCAGGTGGAAGCTGGGCGGCGACTGACGGCCATGGGCGAGCGAAATTTTGGCCTCTTGTTTTTGGTAGGCGAAGAAACGTTGAGCGACGGGGCGCGCGCTGCCAACGACCGGGCCGCAGGCTCAGCCTTTATCATCAACGGCGAGCCGACAGGCAACAAGCTGGCGATCGGCAGCAAAGGAATCTTGCGCGTGGACGTTTGGGCGCGAGGCCGGATGGCACACTCAGCATATCCCCACCTGGGAGAATCGGCGATTGATAAGCTGCTCGACGCGCTGAATGATTTGCGCGGGATGCCGCTGCCAAAGCATCCCGTGTTGGGCGACACGACGATGAACCTCGGCGTCATTCAGGGCGGGCGCGCCGCCAACGTGGTGCCGGATGAGGCTTCTGCCCAGGTCCTTTTTCGAACGGTCGTGGATTCCGACGCTTTGGAGCGTGAAGTGGCGCGGAGGCTGAAGGGCCGGTGCGAATTCAAATTTGTCCGCTCGACGCCGCCTCTCATGATGGAACGCCTGGATGGCTTTGAAACTGAAGTCGTGGCGTTTACTACCGATTTGCCCAACTTGACGCGCTGGGGCAAGCCCCTGTTGCTCGGGCCCGGCTCGATTGACGTGGCGCATACGGCCAACGAGCGAATCGGGAAAGAGGAGTTGCTCCGCGCAGTAGAACTCTACGTCCGCTTGGCGCAAGCGTCGCTGGCGCGAGCGGCGGAGCATTGAAAGGAAAGAGCATCGCCGGCCGAACGAGAGAACAATTTCATATCGAAGGGTAACAGGGAATGAGCTCGTCTGGGCGAGCTGGTGGCGGAACAACGAAGGGGCATCAAAAGTTAGCATGAAAAAAATGGGGGTCGGAATCTTAGGCGCGACGGGGATGGTGGGGCAGCGATTCGTGAGCCTGCTCGAGCACCACCCGTGGTTCGAGGCAAAGTGGCTGGCGGCGTCCGACCGCTCGGCCGGAAAGAAATACGGCGAGGCATGCCATTGGCGGTTGCGCTCGCCCATGCCCGCTTCGGCGCGCGAACTGGAGGTCCACGAGTGCGCGCCCGGCAACGCGCCGTCGCTGATTTTTTCTTCGCTCGATTCTAAAGTCGCGGGCGAAATTGAAAAAGAGTTTGCCCGCGCCGGCCACGTGGTGGTTTCTAATTCATCTAACCATCGCATGGACCCTGACGTTCCCTTGCTGATTCCGGAAGTAAATCCCGACCACTTGGCTCTGCTCCGAATTCAGCGTAAGAACCGCGGGTGGCGAGGAATGATTGTCACCAATCCCAACTGCACCACGGTCGGGTTAGTGATGTCCCTCGCGCCGCTCGAGCGCGCCTTTGGCCTGGCCAAGGTGCTGATGACCAGCATGCAGGCGGTTTCTGGAGCCGGCTATCCGGGCGTGCCGACGCTCGACATTCTGGGCAACGTCATTCCCTACATTTCGGGCGAGGAAGAGAAAGTGGAGCGGGAAACACAAAAACTGCTGGGACAGCTCGTGGATGGGCGCATCCGGTCGGGCCAATTCGCCGTGAGCGCGCATTGCAACCGCGTTTTGGTGGAAGACGGCCACACGGAAAGCATCTCCGTCGCCTTGCGCAAAAAGGCGACGATAGAGGAGCTGATCGAAGCCTGGCGCGGTTATCGCTCCGTGCCGCAAGAGCGAGATTTGCCGACCGCGCCCAAGCACCCGGTTGTCGTGCGCGAGGAGCCCGATCGTCCCCAACCGAAATTCGACGCCGAGACCGAGCAGGGCATGGCAGCCGTCATCGGCCGCGTTCGTCCCTGCCCGGTGCTCGAATTCAAATACACGGCCCTAAGCCACAATACCCTGCGCGGCGCCGCTGGCGCGGCCCTGCTTAACGCGGAACTGATGAAGTCCGAAGGATATTTGGATTAGCGGTGGAGACGCGCCCAGCGGCGCCCCACCGTTCCTCATTGTGCCCATTGATGTCCGGCCAAGATAACATCTCCGTTCACGAGAGCCAGCGCAGGCTGAAACTCGCCCTGCTCGGCTTCGGCAAGATGGGACGGACCCTCGCCCAGCTTGCGCCGGCGCGCGGTTTTGAAGTGAGACTAACGCTCGATATTGATACGAACGCCGGGGGCCAGGCGATTACTCAAGAGAATTTCAGCGACATCGACGTGGCGATGGACTTCACCATGCCCGACGCCGCCGTCGAGAACATCCGACGCGTGGCGGCTCTGGGGGTGAACCTGGTGGTGGGCACGACGGGCTGGCACAACCGGTTGGACGAAGCGCGACATATCGTCGAGCAGAGCGGCGTGGGGATGGTTTATGCATCAAACTTTTCAATCGGGGTGCAGCTTTTTTACCGCTTGGCGCGGGCCGCGGCCGGGGAGTTCGCGTCATTCACGATGTACGAACCTTACCTCACAGAAGCTCACCATCGCGCCAAGAAGGACGCACCCTCCGGCACGGCGCTCGAACTCAAGCGGCTGGTCGAGCCGGTGCTCGGGGCCCGGCAGATTTCGGTGACCAGCGTTCGCGCCGGTTACTTCCCGGGGACGCACGAACTGGGATTTGATTCCGAGGCGGATACCCTGATCCTGCGACACACGGCGCGCGGCCGCCAGGGCTTTGCGGAAGGGGCGCTGTTTGCCGCGCGTTGGATTATGAACCAAAGAGGCTTTTTCAATTTTTCGGATATACTGGACAGAAAGTAGAAGCGGGTCGCGGATCGCCTGCAGGGCAGAGAGGAGAATTTATGAGTCTCGACCTTCGCGGCTGCGGCACAGCGCTGGTCACTCCGTTCAAGCGCGACGGCTCGATTGACGAAGAATCGCTACGGCGGTTAATCCAGTTTCAACTCCGGGAAGGAATTGACTTTCTTGTTCCCTGCGGAACAACGGGCGAAACGCCAACCCTCGAGCACGGCGAGTACCTGGGAATTCTACGAGTTGT
>JAJYNF010000231.1 GCA_021786455.1 Acidobacteriota bacterium | reverse complement strand
ATCAACGCCTGGTCGGAAGTTGCCGCGATGACCTGCGCCGGACTCACGACGCTGGTATTGCGTATCTGGGTGCATTTTTCCGGATCGGCCCCGGACGTTTTTGCCAAGCAGGTTCTGGTCACCGTACTGGTAACAACGGTCGTTTGGCTGGTGGTGACTTATCTGACCGAGCCCGAAAGCCAAGCAAAGCTGCTCGAGTTTTATCGTCGTGTGCGGCCAGGCGCCGCGGGGTGGAAGCCCATCGCGAAGCTGGCTCCTGAAGTTGAGCCCTCCAGGGATGGCTGGTATAATTTAATGGATTGGCTGCTCGGCTGCCTGATGGTTTACGCGGCGATGTTTGGCACGGGAAAAATCATCCTCGGCCATTATTGGCTGGGAATTCTGCTGCTGGGGGTCGGCGTAGCCTCGGCGCTGGCAATCTATTTGGATTTCTCGAAGCGGGGTTGGGAGAAGTTGTCCGGAAAGGCATAAACTGTAGTCGGGATTCTACGCCACCCATCGCCGCTGATCCATGTCAGACCCGCGCAAGACCCGCCGTCGCTCGATTTCCTCCCGCCCTTCGAGGTCTGCCAAGGGGCGGCAAGAACGGGTGACCGAGCTGGAGAATCCGGTCTCCGAAGACCTGGATCGCAAGACCGTGCCGCAAATTCTTCAGCTTATCAACCGAGAAGACCAAAAAGTTCCCCAGACGGTCGGAAAGACAATCCACCAAATTGCCCGGGCCGTGGAGTGGGCGGCCGACTCGATGGTGGAAGGAGGGCGGTTGGTTTATATAGGGGCGGGTTCCAGCGGGCGACTTGGAGTGCTCGACGCGGCCGAATGCGCGCCGACGTTCAACACCGACCGAGTGGTGGCTGTGCTGGCCGGAGGGCCACGCGCCATGTTCAAGCCGGTAGAAAAAATTGAGGATTCGCCCGCATTCGCCGAGCGGGATCTGCGTAAAATCCGACTCTCCAGGAAGGATATTCTGGTGGGAATTTCCGCGAGCGGGACAACACCTTACACCCTAGCGGGCGTTCGCTATGCCCGAAAGCTTGGCGCGCGGACGGTAGCGATCACCTGCAACCCCCACGCGCCACTGCGTCGCGCGGCGAGGCTCGCCATTGTTCCCGTCGTGGGACCGGAGGTCGTCGCCGGATCAACGCGCATGAAAGCGGGAACCGCTCAGAAACTCATTCTAAATATGCTTTCCACGGCCACGATGGCGCGTCTGGGGCGGGTCCTTTCAGGATGGATGATTAGCGTTCAATTGAACAACGAGAAACTGCGAGCGCGAGGCCGAAAAATATTGGCGAAACTTACCGGCGCTCGGCCCGAAGCCGTGGAGTGGGCCTTACGAGCAAGCGCGGGAAATCTGCCGGTAGCCATCCTGATGCTCGAGAAACATATTTCTGGCCGGCGGGCGAATCGGCTCATACGCCACTCAGCATCTCCAGCCGCGCTGATCCGGTCCGCGCTCGCCGGAAAACGCCCCGGGCCGCGCTTTCCCAGCGTAAAAATGGGCGATGGATTGCCGAAATTCGCGGCCAGGCGATAACCACCATGGACCCCATTAAAGCAATTTGCGCCGGGACGCTCTACACGCCGACCGAGAAAATCCCAAACGCTGTCGTGTTGATCGAGGGACACCATATCGTCAAGGTAGGGACAAAGGACCAGGTGCAGATTCCCCAGGGAGCAGCAATGATTGACGATTCGGATCGCATTGTGGTATTTGACAAAAACTACGCGGTCACCCAAACCTACGTCCGGGGACGCGCCGTGCTTTAACACCACGCGACTCTCATCCCGATTCATTTACAATGGAGTAAGGCAGGTTGAGGAAGCTCATCCATGGACAAGTTTCGGATTATTGGCGGTAAAAGACTGGAGGGGCGAGTTCTCATCAGCGGCGCCAAAAACGCCGCGCTACCTGCCATGGCGGCGGCCTTGCTGACCCCGGAGCGGATCGCCCTTCGCAACGTGCCCCGTGTCCGAGATATCGCCACCATGCGGAGCTTGTTGGAAGAACTCGGTGTTGATTCCTCCGTCGCCCACGAGGATCACGGCAACCGGATTGAAATCGAAGCCCGCCGGCTCTTGAACCCTCTTGCCCCGTATGAGTTGGTCAAGCAGATGCGCGCGTCGGTCTTGGTCCTGGGGCCGCTACTGGCCCGGTTTGGAAACGCGCAAGTTTCACTGCCGGGCGGCTGTGCGATTGGGGCGCGCCCCATTAACTTGCACATCCAGGGGCTTGAGAAGCTTGGCGCGAAGATTCGCATTGAGCACGGCTATGTCCACGCCGAGACCACGGGGCTTAAAGGGGCGCTGTTCGCCTTCGACACCATTTCGGTTACAGGAACCGAGAACCTGATGATGGCCGCCACGCTGGCAGAGGGGGAAACCGTTTTGGAAAACGCCGCCCGCGAGCCGGAGGTGGTGGACCTAGCCTCGCTGCTGAACAAAATGGGGGCGTCCGTTGGGGGAGCCGGGACGGAAACTATCCGCATTCGCGGGGTAACGAGTTTGCATAGCGCGACTCACGAAATTATTCCCGATCGGATCGAGGCGGCGACTTTTGCCGTCGCGGCAGCCATCACGCGGGGCTGCCTCCTCATCGAACGCGCCGAGCCGAGTCATCTTTCGGCTGTCATCGCGAAGCTGTCGGAAGCCGGCGCCCGGTTTACCCCTTCGACGCCAACCACAGAAGAATCCGGCCATAGCAGCCTTCGGGTCGAAGGCACGCCGTCTCTGCGCCCCGCCGACGTCACCACGAGCGAATATCCCGGATTCCCGACGGACCTGCAAGCTCAATATATGGCCCTGATGACCCAGGCGGAGGGTTCGTCGGTCATCACGGAAACAATTTTTGAAAATCGCTACCTCCACGCGCTGGAGTTGATGCGCATGGGCGCGGACATCCGAGTGGAAGGGCGTCATGCCACGGTTCGAGGAAGAACTCGCCTCACGGGAGCGAAGGTGCAGGCCTCCGACCTGCGGGCTAGCGCTTCGCTGGTGCTGGCCGGCTTGGCGGCTGACGGAGAGACCTTGGTGGATCGCGTTTACCACATTGACCGTGGGTATGAACGTATTGAAGAGAAGCTCAGCCGCCTGGGCGCGTCCATCCGGAGAATATCGGAAGATTGATTCCATCCTTCCGTCGTTTGCGGTGGCATGCCGTGCTTCCGAAACGCTACAATGGAAGTGGAATTTAACAGCAGACTCCCCGCTGAGAGATTGATTTTATATCTGATATCTTATGAGGCCGAACTGGAATGAATTTTCAAATCAAACCCACATCGGAATTCAAATCCCTTTCTCTCGCCGAAACCTTCGCGTTTCTCCAATCGAGCGAAGATGGCCTAACCTCTTCCGACGTCGAAGAACGCCTCCTTTGTTTTGGCAGAAATGAGATTAAAGAGGAAAAGAAGAATCCCATCCTGCAATTCTTGGGACGCTACTGGGGCCCGATGCCCTGGTTGCTCGAGCTGGCCATGGTGCTCTCCTTTCTGCTGGACCGTGCCCCGGAGGCGATAGTGATCTTTGTTCTGCTGACCGTCAACGCGGTCATCGGATTCCTGCACGCGCGCGGGTCGCAGCGGGCGGTCGAACTGCTCAAGCAGAGGCTTGCTATTCTGGCCAAGGCGCGACGGGATGGAAAGTGGACAACGGCAGAGGCGGGAGGAATTGTCCCGGGAGATATTCTGGTGATCAAGCTGGGCGACATCATTCCGGCCGACGCCAAAATCATCAGCGGAGACCTTTCCGTGGATGAATCCGCGCTCACGGGAGAATCACTTCCCGTCGAGAAGCAGGCCTCAGACATCGTTTACTCAGGGGCCGTGGTCCGCCGCGGTGAGGCGCGATGCGTCGCCATCAACACCGGGCCGAACACCTACTTCGGCAAGACGGCGGAGCTGGTGAAAATCGCCAAGCCGAAGTCTCACCAAGAAGAGATCATGATGGCGATTGTCCGATACATGATGTATCTCGGCATCGCCGCCTCCTTGGTGGTCGCGGTTTATGCTTTCACCATGCATATCCGCCCTCTACTGATCGTGACTTTCATTGTCGTGTTTTTGATGGGGGCGATACCGGTCGCTTTGCCCGCCGTCATGACCATTGTTCAGGCCGCCACCGGAATCAGGTTGGCGAAAGAAGGCGTGCTCGTAACCCGCCTCGACTCGATCGAGGATGCCGCCTCGATCAGTGTCCTGTGCCTCGACAAAACCGGGACGATCACTCAGAATCAGCTCGCGGTCGCCGACTGCATCCCCTTTTCAGGCTTTACCGCCGAAGAGGTGGTTCGCGCGGGCGTATTGGCCTCGCGAGCCGAGGGAATGGATCTGATTGACCTAGCCATTATTCGCTGCGGCGAAGAGCGGGGGCTCAGCCTCGATTCTCACCGGCAAATTAGCTACACACCTTTTAACCCTGCCATCAAGCGTACCGAGGCGACTGTCGAAGCCGATGGTCAAACCTACCGTGTCGTCAAAGGCGCGGCCCCGGTGATCCTATCCATGTGTCGAGGGTTGGACAGCGCGATGGCCGGTGAAGTGGATGAGAAGATCACGGCGCTGTCAAGAAAAGGATACCGCACCCTGGCGGTGGCCAAGACGGTCGAAAGCGACCCCGACAATCTGAAGCTCGTCGGGCTCATTCCGCTCGCGGATCCGCCTCGTCCCGACTCTAAGAAGATGATTGAGGAGATCCGAGAACTGGGTGTCAAGCCCATCATGCTGACCGGCGATGCGCTTCCCATTGCGAGGGAGATTGCCGGTCAAGTAGGCATCGGCACAAACATCATTCGCCTGGCGGATCTGGAAGGCTTGACGGAAAATGCCAAGGTTGAAAAGGCAGCCTTGAGCGATGGCTTCGCCGAAATCTACCCCGAGGACAAGTATCGGATCGTCAAGCTCCTTCAGTCCAACGGCTACATGGTCGGCATGACCGGCGACGGGGTGAACGATGCGCCCGCGTTGAAGCAGGCTGAAATGGGAATCGCCGTCAGTAACTCGACCGACGTGGCCAAAGCCTCAGCCAGCGTCGTCCTGACCCAGCCGGGATTGAGCGTCATTGTGGATGCCGTCAAGAGAAGCCGTGAGACTTACCAGCGGATGCTGACCTGGGTCATCAACAAAGTCACCAAAGTCACCCAAGTGGTTGGTCTGTTGAGCATCGAGTTTTTCTTGCTCCACCAAATGGTGCTTACCCTCCTCGGCATCGTGCTCCTGCTATTCGCCAATGATTTCGTCACCATGTCGCTGGCAACCGACAACGTCACGCACACCGTTTCACCCAACAGTTGGAACGTGAAAAATATTACCTTCGCCTCCTTGGTCGTTGGCGGCCTGGCGGTTCTCGAAGGGATCCTCGCGGTGGGCTGGGCAAGACGGTACGACCACATGAACCTGGAGCATCTCCAGGCTTTCGTGATGTTGTTTCTAGTGTTCACCAGTCAGTTTAATGTTCTCATTGTCCGCGAGCGGCGGTTTTTTTGGAGCTCGATGCCGGGGAAAGCTTTGCTCGCTTCGAGCGTTGCGGCAATCACCGCTTTTTCCTTCCTCGGGGTCTATGGTCTGATCATCCCCGCCCTTCAGCCTACCGAGGTCCTCGGGCTGCTCGTGTATTCGGCGATCTTCACATTTCTAATTGACTTCCCGAAGTACGTGGCCTTACGGAAGTTTGGAGTGGAATAAGCCGGCCTTTAGCGGAAGCGCATCGGGTGGATAAACAAGCTGTAGGTCAGAACCGCAAAAATCACCAAGGTGATCAAAGAATATTTCCAGTTTTTTAGAACCGCACAAAAGTATATTACGGAGGTTAGCACTCCAAGGTACGGCGTCAGCATGAGGACGTCAATCCCCACGGAGACGAGAAGGCGAGGCCCCACCACGGTCTGCCTTAGAAGATGAAGCCGACCGAGGGTAAGCTGAAACAGGTTGATCGCCATCAGAGCTCGACCGACGTTTAGGTTTCCGCAAGCGACCCGTTTCCAGCACAGGCCCGTCACCACCAGGCCCAGACTGAGCAATACTCCTGCTTGCAGAATAGAACCAACCAAACTATCCAATTTCCGTTGGCGGGCCGTCTCTCGGCTCTCATCCGCGAAGCTGTGAGGTTTGGCTCGATCCATGCTTACGCACCCTTGATTCCCCGGACAATCATTTCGGCAGCCAGAATGAGCAGGATGAAAAGGAAGAGCCGGCGAATGGCTTGATTGGTCAGTCGAACCAACAACCGGCTTCCCAGGTAAGCGCCGAGCGCAACCCCCAAAATCACCGGCGCCGCAAGGCTGGGGTTAATCAATCCAGCCGCCAGATAAACGCTTGTTCCGGCGAGCGCGGTGACGCCGATGATCAGATTACTCGTGGTCGTGGAGACCTTCGGGGGCAGCCCCATAATGAGATCCTGAGTCAGAACATTGACAGCCCCGGCGCCAATGCCCAACAGGCCGGCAATGATACCGGCGCCGAACATGACCGCTCCACCCAGGTAGGCTCGGCGGGCACGATAGTCAATCGTTTGGCCCAACGCAGAGTCCGGGTAGCTTCCGTCCAGCTCCAACCATCGAGAAAACCGATCCTGCGCGCTTTCGTGCTGGGTCTGTCGCTGAGCGAGCCAAAGCGCAACCCAGGAGCCCAGCAAAACAAGCCCGAAGACGACGTAAAGCGGCTCGGGCGAGATTGCCAGGGTAATGCTGGCGCCTGCCAATGCCCCAAGGATGGTGAACATCTCCAGGAACGCCCCTACCTTGAGGTTGGCGATATGCCGCCGCGCGTAAGTTGATGCTGAACTGCTTGAAGTAGCGATAATGCAAAGCATGCTGACTGCGATAGCGTGCTTGATATCCACTCCGAGAAGGGTGAGAGCCGGTACAAGGACCACGCCCCCGCCCAGTCCGCTCATCGCGCCCACAAAGCCCGCCAGAACTGCGACGGGAAGCAAGACTTGAAAAGAAGCCATGGTTCCATCCGACCGGCGTCAGATTGTGGCGCGCATTGAGGACTCCGGGCCCTGCTCCCTCAGCCGCAGAAGGCAGCCTGGATCATCCGCCCGTTGGCTCCCGGCTCCATCACCGCAGAAGTTCGTGGATTGCCAACCCGGCGCCAAGGCTAGTTCAGCATAACCCATTTGCGTCTAGGTCACCTCGCTCGCCTTGTCCGCATACGCGCCGTTCGCCAAGGGCATGTTGGCGGTTCCGGACGAGAACCGTTCCCCTCCCCCCAAGGAGCGGGAGATGCGAAGCTGACTTTCTCCGCGCTCTTGAAACGGATGCTCACCCGAGCATCCGGAAAGTGTACAATGGGAATGGCAAATTGCGGCTTTTCGACGTCACCGGTTGTGGGCGGTTTTGTTTAGAAGGCCCAGGATCGCTCCCGGCTGACTTTGCTG
>JAJYNF010000124.1 GCA_021786455.1 Acidobacteriota bacterium | reverse complement strand
GGCAGGAGGGCAAGCTTGAGTCCCGCCGCAAGCACCCTCCTCACCCGTCCTTCGGACACCCTCTCCCCCGCTTGCGTGGGGAGAGGGTTGGGGTGAGGAGAGGGCGCGTGCTCCGGCGGGATTGAAACCCCACCATCACCAAGCGGATTCGAACGCTCTCTTTCGTCACCAATCACTAGGCCCGGCCGGCCGGGGAGTGTTGGAGTGGGGAGCCCGTGAGGGGCGGCGTATTCACTCAGCAGGGCGGTCATGAGCCCGGGCGTGGTGGGCCATGCTGGCCATGTACTTCCGAGGATTCTCCATTAAAGCCTGCGCTTGGCCGAGATGGGCGACGGCGTCCTGAACCAGCGGATCGTTTTCGATTTCGATTTTTTCGGCCACATTCTGGCCGTAGATCATCCCCACGAGCTGAACTCGCATCTGCTCCTTAACGTAGCTGAGGTTGCCAGCGATGGATGGAGGAGTGACGGGAATCCCCTTCTTCGCCAGGAAGCGATAAAAAGATTGCATGACTTTGCCCGTGACCTGGAAATCTTGGGGAACCGTTTTGTGAACGCCTAAATAGTCCTGGGCGAAGTCGAAATAGGCGTTGGAGTCGGCAAGCAGTTGTTCAGGCGGGGTCAGCTTAACCGGGGGCACCTTCACGTCTGGCGTAATGCCCCCGCCGCCGTAAACCGGGCGGCCTCCATCGGTGTAACGAATCTCGCGGTCTTTTCGGGGAATATGCTTCGGATAATAATAGTAATCGTAAAGCGACATGTCATTGTACGGCCGCTGAATCAGGCGCCCGCTGGGCGTATAGTAATGCGCCGTGGTCAGCGCCAGTCCCGTGTTGTCGCTCAGCGGGAATACCGTTTGCACCAGGCCTTTGCCGAAGCTGGTTTGCCCCATCACTAAAGCCCGATCGTGATCCTGAAGCGATCCGGTGACAATCTCCGCGGCGCTGGCGGTCATGTGGTTGATCAACACCACGATCGGGTATCGGTTTCCGCTGTCCCCATGAACAGCATAATAGCGCTTTTCCCGCGAAGCGCGGCCATAGTGATACACAATCAACTGTCCCTTCTTGAGGAAATGATCCGCGACTTCCACCGCTTGTTCCAACAACCCTCCGGGATTGTTCCGCAGATCAAGAACCAAGCCTCGCAAATGATCTTCGTCCAGTTTCTTGAGGTCTCGCGCAAGCTCGCGGTTGGTGGTCTCATCGAACTTATTGATGTGGATATAGGCAACGTGCGGCGCAAGGAGAAAAGCAGCATCCACGCTCTTCTGGGAAATCTCCTCCCGCGTGATCGTAAATTGGAGAGGCTTGCTCCATCCCCGGCGGATGATGGTGATGTGAACCACGGTGCCTTTCGGCCCCAGAAGCCTGTGCGCGACTTGGTCCACGCTCATGCCGGAAGTGGACTTGCCGTCCACGGCGGCGATCATGTCGCCGGGCCGAATGCCGGCGCGAAAGGCGGGCGAGCCCGGGATAGGAGCTAGGACATACGTCTCAAGTTGCCCCATCTTCCCCGGCTTGCCGATGATTTGCATTCCAACACCGAAATAATGTCCCTCCTGGTCCTGCTGAAGCTGGGCGAAGGCTTGAGGATCGAAAAACGTGGAGTGCGGGTCAAGCGTTCTCAACATGCCCGGAATGGCTCCCAGGGGAGTGTTCGGCATCGGCCCGTAAATGGCCGTGTTCGGGTTAACCGGAGTCGCGTAGTTGGCTTCCACGGCGCCATACACGCGAGTAAATTTCTTCAAACTGGCCCGTATCCCCGTGCTGTTCGTGCCGCCCGTGGTTGCTTCCACCTGCCGGCCGTAAACGCCGCCGAGCAGCGCACAAACCAATATTGCTGAGACGACAAACCACGTTGAGCGACGCGCCGATTTCATCCTTAATTAACTCCTTCCCTTTCCGCCTTAACCTCACTATAACACGGGACTTCATCCGACAATAGTTTGTCCTCGCCCGTCCACTTGTACGATGCCCTCAGCAGAGCGAGGGATGTGCACTGAGCGTCGGCGTTATCGAAAAGAATTGGAACTAACCTTCCGTGAGGTCAATGGGCGGCCCCGACAGCGGGAGAAAGCGTTGCGCAGGTCGCAAGACCGACGTGATTGCGGTCACAGAGGCGTCAGCGCAGAGCTGGCAGAGTGAGCGAGGAGAAACGCCAGCCCCCCGGTTTTTTCGTGGAACAAGGCGCAGCGTCATGATGCGGGAGCGCGATAAAAGCAACGCCCTTTGGATAGACCGCATGAACACTTTTATCGCCGTGTTCACGGCGGCGGCCATCGCCCTCTTTCTGATACTTCACTTTTTGCGTTATGTCCCAAGGACCGCTGACCTTTTGCCTTTGTGGGCGGCGCTCGCCTTGGGCGGAATTCCTTTAGTGGGCCGCTTGGCGCGAAAGATGTTGCGCGGTGAGTTCAGCGCCGACTTGCTTGCCGGAATCTCCATTGTGGCCTCGGTTCTGCTGGGGGAATATCTGGTGGGTTCGATCGTGGTGTTAATGCTGTCGGGAGGGGCCGCGCTCGAGCAGTTCGCTACGCGGCGGGCTTCCTCCGTGCTGAATGCCCTGGCGCGGCGTATGCCGCAGGCAGCCCATCGCAGGCTCAATAGCCACATCACGGAGGTCGGCCTGGATGAGATTGCCGTCGGGGATACTCTGGTGATTTATCCGCACGAAATTTGCCCGGTGGACGGGGTTGTCGTCGAGGGCCACGGCGTGATGGACGAGTCCTACTTGACGGGTGAGCCGTTTGAAATGTCGAAAGCGCCTGGCTCGACGGTTCTTTCGGGCGCGATCAACCAGGAGAGCGCGCTGACCATCGTCGCTGAAAGACCCGCCCGGGATTCACGTTACGCGCGCATCCTGCGAGTGATGGAGGAATCCGAACAGAAGCGGCCGCGCCTGCGGCGCCTGGGCGACCTACTGGGAGCGTGGTACACGCCTTCCGCCGTGGCCTTAGCGGCCGCCGGATGGGCCGTGAGCGGAGACCCGAAACGTTTTTTGGCGGTCATCGTTATCGCTACGCCGTGCCCGCTGCTGATCGCCATTCCCGTGGCGATTGTAGGCGCGATCTCCCTTTCGGCCCGCCGGAGCATTCTCATCAAAGATCCCGCCGTGCTGGAGCAAATCGCAGCTTGCCGAACCCTGATTTTCGACAAGACCGGCACCCTCACCCGGGGCAAGCCAGTGCTAACCGAGATAGTCCCCGCGCCGGGATTTGCCGAAAGCGAACTTCTCATGTTGGCGTCAAGTCTGGAGAAATATTCCAAGCATCCGCTGGCAGGCGCTGTGCTGGATGCGGCGCGCCGCGCCCACCTTACGCCCGTGGAAGCCAGTTCGATTAGCGAAAGGCCCGGCGAAGGGCTGCGAGGCGAGGTTCACGGCTGTCAGGTTCGAATTGTCGGCCGAAATAAGGCCAAGGGGCATGAGCCTGAGCTGCCCGAAGCAGGCGCCGGGCTTGAATGCCTGGTTTTTGTAGATGGGCGGTATGCGGGCCTGTTTCGTTTCCACGACGCGCCTCGGCAGGAAAGCAAAAGCTTTCTGGCTCATCTGGCGCCTCGGCACGGCGTCACCAAAATTCTGCTGGTCTCGGGAGACCGCGAGTCGGAAGTACGCTACCTCGCCGAGCAAGTCGGCGTTACCAACCTGTACTTCAATGCCGAACCAGAGGAGAAGTTAGCCATCGTGCAAAGGGAAGAGGCGCTTCAAAAAACGGTTTTTGTGGGTGACGGAATCAACGACGCAGCCGCTCTGCGCGCGGCTACCGTGGGTGTGGCTTTTGGGCCAAACAGCGAGATCACCTCGGAGGCGGCCGGAGCCGTCATCCTGGCAGCTTCGCTCGACAAGGTGGATGAACTGATTCACATCAGCGATCGGCTCCGCACCATTGCGCTCGAGAGCGCCGTGGGAGGCATGGCCCTCAGTGTTGCGGGGATGGCTGTAGCGGCGCTCGGGCACCTACCGCCTCTCACCGGTGCCATTGCTCAGGAAATCATAGACCTATTGGCTGTGATGAACTCTCTCCGTATGGCCCTGCCGTTTGGCGGCTTGACCGATTATGAATCAAGCGATCGGCCGCCCTCTTGATTCGAGCGAGGCGAGAAATCTGCTTTGGCGCGGACCGCTGAAAACAAAAACAGATTCCTCGGGCCGAGGAAAAGCTTCGGCCCTCGGAATGACGTGGGGGAGCGAGGGCGTCCTCGGAAAGACGCCGGCGCGGGGGTAGGAACCTGCGAAGGAAACGGGAACGCTTTCCACCAGTTTGCCGCCGAGCGATTCGTCTTAATCACTTCCGCCTGAAATAACTGAAAACGCAAGAGTGTCGAAAATTACATCTGCCGGTGATGCAGGTCACAGCTTTTCTTTGGCGGATCGGGGATTCTGTTCCGCACGGAAGAAGGCAAAAACACTCTCATACGGAAACGCAATGGCTTAGCGGGCGGAGGTGGTTCATGCGGAGTCTCAGGAGCAGAAAGCACCACGGAGGAAAGCTGCTCGCCGTAGCCGTCGCTGCGGCTTGGGCGGCGCCGATGGCGTGGCCGCAGCGACGTCCAGCGCCGACGAAGCCTCCTTCGGTGGCGTGGAAAAACGTTCTGACGGCAAGTCCCACGGAGTACGTTCAGAACGTCCACACGTGCGAGCACTGCCACCGCGCGGAGGTTCTGGAGTTTGAAAAGACGCCTCACGCGAGCATCCAGCTCCCACCCGGCCATCCCGTCGCCACATGCGCCATCTGCCACGGCCCCGACAAAGCTCATGCCCTGGCCGAGGAGGCGGCTGAGGGAAACGAGGCAAAACAGGAGGCGGCCGCCAAGCTAATTTTTGCATTCAAGGGAAATCCTACAGAGAATGCCCAACGCTGCCTCGCCTGCCATATCACGAGCAAGCAGCAGGATTTCTTCGCGCATTCCGCGCACATGGCCGCCGGGGTTTCCTGCAACGACTGTCACTCGATGCACCTGGTCGAGGCTATCGAGCATCCTCACGAGAAGTTGATTCAGACCGCACAGGAGCAATTTTTCGAAGTGCCTCGGTTGACGATTCAGGATCAGTGGCTCGAGGACGGCCAGCTTTTGAAGCCGCAGCCCGACCTCTGCTACACCTGCCACGCGACCATCGAGGCCAAATTCGCGCTGCCCGAACATCACCGCGTGCCCGAAGGTTTCATGAAGTGCACGGATTGCCACAATCCCCATGGCAATCTGAACCACTTTCAACTCACTCAGGCGAACTGGGAAACTTGCGTCAAGTGTCACGTCGAGAAGCGCGGACCCTTTGTTTACGAACATCCGGTAGTGCGGGTTGAAGGTTGCGTCGCCTGCCACAGTGTCCACGGAAGCGTGAACAATTTCATGCTCAAGCGGCGCCAAACACGGCTGCTGTGCCTCCAGTGCCACACCGGATTCCACGGGCAAGCGCAGGTGCCGCACCCCAATTTCAGTTTCTCTACGGCGGGGGAGTGCACGCGCTGCCACGTGGCGGTGCACGGATCGAACCTCAGCCCGTACCTGTTGCGATAGCTTTCGGAGGTGTCGCGTGAAAATGAGACTCTCATGGTTTTTCGTGTGGGCGGCTCTTTCCCTGGCCATCACGCCAGCGCTCCAGGCGCAGAGCCCGGGCGACTTCCCGCAGCAATGGGGGAGCTTTGGGGTGCAAGGATCGGCCAGCTTTGGCTACCGATTCACGGACGTCAAAGGTTACCAGCCGATGTTCCTGGAACTGTACGACCTCCAGAGGGGTCCCCGGCTCATGGACTTTAACCTGATGGGGCACTCAGAATCAGGAACCAATCCTTTTGCGGACAACTTCTCGCTCAACCTCAGCGGCCTCGGCGGCGACCCTTATCCCGGCGCCCAGCTTACGGTCTCCAAGCGCAACCTGTATGATTTGCGCGTCAACTGGCGCCAAGCGTATTTTTACTGGAACCAAAATAACGGGGTTCTTTTGCCGCCTCTCAGGATTCCCGGCCTGACCAACCATCACGGCTGGGACACCGTGCGAAAGATCGGCTCGGTGGACCTGACGCTCCACGCGACGAACAACTTGCGGTTCGAGTTTCAGTATTACAGAACCACCTTCAGCGGGGCGACCTTTACAACCTTCGTGCCCAATTACTTTGGCGCGCCCAGCTACGGTCCGCCCTTTGGGGTTTATATCGGCAACAACCCCTACGATCTCTACGCTCCCACTTTTGACAATACCAACCGCTTCACCGGCGGGATTGATTACACCTGGCGGAACTGGAACTTCCACTACGACATTGGCTATCAAACCTATGACGGCACGACCAACTTCAACAATGTTTCTTCGCCGGAGTTCAGCTTCAACACATCTACCAAGGCGACGGCGAAAACGCCGTTAACCAACGCTTCGTGGACCGAGTTCGAGCAGCTCACCACGCCGGTCAGCGAATTCTCCTACAACGGAGAGCCCGCGTCGTGGGTTGAGCTTCGCGGCGGTTACATCTACTACCGTTACAGCGGCCCAGCAACCTTCGATCAGGCCTTTAGCGGCATTGCGCAAACCAACAGCGCGGCGACCACTTTCGCTCCTTACAACGTGAGCGAAAACGCCCGCGCGACCGTTTCCGAACCCAACAACATTGTGAATCAGGGTTTCACCTTTCACCTTAAGCCATGGTGGGACGCTGATCTCGACTGGCGATACACGCGCTTTACCACCGACGCCGTGGGAGATTTCTACAGCCTATTCGACGGCAAAACCTCGACTTCCGGCAAAACCACGTCCGTTTGGCGAGATGGGACGAATGAGCTGGATTTTGCCATGGGATTTACGCCCGCGCCCAATCTGGTTTTGAGGCCCGGCGTCACGCTCCTCCAATCGAACGTCGAGCTGATCCAAGACGGTGCGGCCGATCCCGCAAATACTCTGCGCATTAACACGGTCAATCCCACCTTCAGCGCTTTTTATCGCCCCTTTCAGCGGTTAGACCTTCGAGGCGAGTTTTTTACTTACGACACGGGCGCTTCTTATACGGCCATCTCTCCGCATACCGACGTCACGGGGCGACTGGTCGGCAATCTTCACCTCATGCGCAAACTAACGCTGAGCGATGAGATGTATATTGACAACCAGCGCCTGCTGTCCACCGATTTTCACGGTCGAGAGCACTCGAATGCGACGACCCTGGCGTACACGCTCAACGAACACTATTCTTTGTTCGCGGGATTCGCCTATAACGATGAGTTTGCTTCCGGCGATATTGTGTATGCGCGTGGGACTCCGCCGCTAAGCGAAATTCTCCACGACCAGGCGCTCAACCGGGTTTGGGAAGCCGGCTTGCAGGCGATGCCGGTCAAATACCTCGGCTTTCGGTTCAGCGGGAACTTCGACCGCACGACGGGAGTGGGTCAAGCGGGCAGGGAAGCGCCCGCTTACGGCCCCTTAACCTTCCCCTACGCGACGGGCACCGTCTTCTTTAACTTTCCCAAAGCAGGGCGGCTTTCAGTGGATTTGCAGAGAAC
>JAJYNF010000006.1 GCA_021786455.1 Acidobacteriota bacterium | reverse complement strand
GGAATGCGTCCTTGAAGATGCCTCCGTCCTGATTCACGAAAAGAAAATCAGCTCGATGAAGGACCTGCTGCCGCTGCTCGAGCAGATTGCAAAGTCGAGCAAGCCGCTGCTGATCATCGCCGAAGACGTCGACGGCGAAGCGCTGGCGACCCTGGTGGTCAACAAGCTGCGCGGCACGCTCCATTGCTGCGCCGTCAAGGCGCCGGGTTTCGGTGATCGCCGCAAGGCCATGCTGGAAGACATCGCCACCCTGACCGGCGGCAAGGCCATCACGGAGGACCTCGGCATCAAGCTCGAAAATGTGAAGCTTGAAGACCTGGGCCGCGCCAAGAAGATCACGGTGGATAAGGACAACACCACCATCGTTGAGGGCGCGGGCAAGTCGAACGCCATTGAAGGCCGCGTCAAGCAAATCCGCGCGCAGATCGAGGAAACAACCTCGGACTACGACCGCGAGAAGCTGCAAGAGCGGCTGGCCAAGCTGGTTGGCGGCGTGGCGCAGATCAAGGTAGGCGCCGCGACCGAGACCGAAATGAAGGAGAAGAAGGCTCGGGTCGAGGATGCCATGCACGCCACCAAGGCAGCCGTCGAGGAAGGCATCGTTCCCGGCGGCGGCGTGGCATTGGTGCGCTGCATTCCAGCCTTGGACAAGCTGAAGGCCGAAGGCGACGAGCAGATCGGCATCAACATCGTCAAGCGGGCGCTCGAAGAGCCGCTCCGCCTAATCGCCCAAAATGCCGGCTGGGAAGGGGCCGTCGTCAGCGAGAAGATCCGCGGCAACTCCAACTCGAACTTCGGATTCAACGCGCAAACCGAGACCTACGGTGACTTGGTCGAGATGGGCGTGATTGACCCGACCAAAGTGACCCGTAGCGCCCTGCAGAACTCCGCCTCGATTGCTTCGCTCTTGCTGACTACCGAAGCGATGGTCAGTGAGATTCCGGAGAAAGAGGAGAAGCACGCTCCAGCGCCTGGCGCCGGGATGGGCGGTGGGATGTACTAATAGGCGCTGGCAAGGGTCAAAGAGAAGCCTAGCGCCGTAGCGCCAAGCCGTTCCCGGGGCTTGATGCGCCTTTTTTCAGGGCGGAGATTCATTCTCCGCCCTTTTTTGTTTGCTCGGGGCTCGCAGCGATAGCCCCCCGCCGGGATTCGCAACTTGGGCCTGGGTTCTCGGCTCAATGAACTACGCGCCGGACCTTGGCCAGCAACTGTTGCGCTGGCGACTGCCAGGGACTTTTGAGGGAAGCCGCCTGCGTGAGCACATCCAGCGCTGCATGGTGCTCGGCAGGATACTCTGCCTCATAGGCATCGCCCAGGTAGAGCAGCGTGCCACCTTCCAGCCTTGGGTTGTTGGCCAAGAGCTTCCGGGCCGACTCAAGCTCATGAATGGCCGGGGCCATTTGCAGGTGGGTAGCATAGCGATTCCCGCTGCTGGCACGCACCAAATCAACATAACCCAGCACCAAATGAGCAACTCCGAGCAGGTTATTCTGTTGAGCTTGGAACTGGGCATCGGTTGCACCCTTCGGCTGTGGCAAGGTCGGAACTATTTCAATGACCTTATTAGCATCCGCTACCGCTTGAGCGAATTTCGTTCGGCGCTGAATAGCGTAGTCGAACGCCAGCAAGCTCAGGGCGTCCACGTTGTTCGGATCCGCTGCCAGGGTCTTTTCGGCATAATCATCTGCCTTCTCCGTTTGACCGAGCATGGTGTATGCCTGCGCATACTGGTTATTCAGTAATCCGGCGTTCCTCCGAGCCTCCGCAGGATACGCTTGCGCGAATTGATTCAGGTCAGCAAGACGTTGGTTGGGATCACTGACGTGGGCGAGAAGCTGAAAGAAGGCGTATTGCATAAAGTCGGCTTCATTTTGCGCGGTGGATGCCGCTTGCTTCTCCATTTGCTGCCAAGCCACATCGGAGGTCCCGGCGGGGCGCGCCACCTGCGCCTCTCGAGCGATCTCTGCCGGAGCCATTTCCAATAGATTAAAAGCTTGGCTATTGGCCTGGCCACTGACGATATAGGCTTTCAGGAGATCTTCGAGGAATATCACGTCCAGATAATGCGCCGCCACGGCTTTTTGGCCTGCCGTGATCGCCAGGGTGTATTGACGGAGCTTGACGTAGGCCCGCGTCAAGTATTCATCCACGCAGGGCATAAATTTGGAGTTTGGGTATTGCTGGGCGAATTTCTCGAGGGCCGACACTTGCTCTTGCGGTTCGTTGGCGCCGTTGACCGCGAGCATCAGCTTGTCTTCGGGCGTGTTGATAACGATCGAGTAATTCGCGCAGGTCTGTTGGGCGTTCAATGCCGCGCTGCTCAGCAGGAGTATGGAAGCGAGGATGGCCGAGGGACGCATGGGAACCTCCACGGGTCAGGATGACTTCGTTGGTCGAGATCGAAGCCGGGAAAAACCACGACGCGCGGCAGCTTCATTTCGAGTGCCGGAGTCATCGCGTGATTTCCGATTCTTCAAAGGGTGCGCTTATTACATACATCAGGATGGAATGAATTGCCAGCGGAAAATTTCATGCTGTTTGCTCCTCATTCCGCGCCCGAAGCGTGTAAAATATCCAGACCGTGCAACCCCAGGAGGGTGGACGATGGAACTCTACACTTGGGAATCAGTGGAGAAAGAGCAGTTGAATCCCAAACTATGGCGCCGGGTTATCTCCGGCAAAAACCTGACGGTCGCGCAGATTGCTCTTGCTCAAGGCGCCGAGGTTCCGACTCATCAACACGAAAGCGAACAGTTCTCCTGCGTTTTATCGGGCGCCCTCAAATTCGAGGTGGGCAATCAGGAGATCGTTGTGCGTGCGGGAGAGGTTTTGCATCTGCCGTCCAACGTTCCCCACGGCGCCAAGGCGCTACAGGAGACATTGAGCCTCGACATCTTCAGCCCTATCCGCTCGGATTGGCTCAGCGGTCGAGACGACTACTTACGAAAAGGATAATCCGATGAACCTCAATATCAAGGGAAAGGTAGCCATCGTCGCTGCCTCGAGCAAAGGATTAGGCAAAGCAATCGCTTTGGGTTTGGCCAAGGAAGGGGCACACCTGGCCCTTTGCGCCCGCACGGCGGGAACTTTGCTGGCTTCTGCGGAAGAAATTCGCGCTGCCACCGGCGTGGAGGTGCTGGCCCAAACCGTGGACGTCACGCGAGCCGACCAGGTTAACGGCTTCGTTCGTGAAACGCTGCGCCGTTTGGGACGAGTGGATATCTGTGTCACCAACGCCGGCGGGCCCCCGGCCAAACCCTTCTCCGAAACCTCCGTTGAGGACTGGCATGCGGCCGTCAACCTCAACCTGATGAGCACCGTTTATTTCGCCCGTGAGGTCTTGCCGATTATGCAGAAGCAAAGGTGGGGACGGCTCATTGCCATGACCTCTGCCTCCGTCAAGCAGCCGATAGACCGCCTAATCCTTTCCAACTCGGTCCGTGCGGCGGTGAGCGGGCTCGTAAAATCTCTCTCAAACGAATACGCCCAGGACAACATCCTCATCAACAGCGTCTGTCCCGGCTATACCCTGACCGACCGCTTGAATGAACTCTCGGAGAAGATGGCCGCGGCTGAAGGCGTGGAAGCCGGGGCGATTCAAGCTCGTTGGATCAGCCAGATTCCCGCGCGCCGGCTCGCTTCTCCGGAAGAGGTCGCCAACGTAGTCGTATTCCTCGCCTCCGAGCGGGCCAGTTATGTCACCGGTACCTCGATCGCTGTGGACGGAGGCTGGGTCAAGGGCATTCATTGAACGCCGCCTATCCGGCCCCTAAGCATAACAACCCTTCCGCCGACTCATGACCCTGTAAGTAGCGACCCGCTTTCGAGTTGTGGAAATTGATGCTTGCCCGCTTGCTGAGTTCATCATAGAATGACGAGGAGGGGACAATTCCACATTCGAGGTGACGGTTATGCCCCTCATTGTCCGCCGTGTCTCCATTTTGTTCCTGGTTGCCTTGTTCGGGCCCGTTTTTACGGGGTCCGTTGCATACTGCGCATCGAGTCATCTAGTCAGCATAAGGCAGCTTCGCCACGCGGCTGAATCCTCCGCCAGCCAGCGGCAAGCACAGATTGCCCAAGTAGAAAAATTCTTTTCCTCGCAATTGGCGCGAAGCGCGTTCAAAAAGGCGCATCTCAATCCGGTCGAAATTCAAAGGGCTATTCCCACACTGAGCCACGGCGAGCTCGCTCGCCTCGCGGCGCAAACGCAAAAGGTTCACAATGATTTTGCCGCCGGCTCCCTGACCAACCAGCAAATTACTTACATCCTGATCGCATTGGGAGCAGCCCTGCTCGTCACCATCATTTTTGTCTCCTAGCTCATGCGGCGACACCCCACGGCTTTTATTCTGATCTTGCTCGCCGCGACGGTTCGCCTATCAGCGGCAACACGAGGATTCTGGCTGAACGTTCCCTACGTTCACCAGGTCAAGGATGGTTGCGGCGCTGCCGCGATCTCAATGGTCATGCGTTACTGGGAGCGGCAATTCAGGATTCCTCTTTCTCCGGCTGCCAATCCCGCCCATATTCTGCGCGCGCTCTATAGCTCGCGTGCCCGAGGCATCTACGCAGCAAGCATGGTTGGCTATTTCCGCGAAAACGGTTATCAGACTTACGCCTTCCGAGGAACTCGGCAAGCTTTGTCCCATCACTTATCGAAAGGTCGCCCGCTCATTATCGCGCTAGGTCCTCGACATGGCCTCAGGCCTTTGCACTACGTGGTAGTCGCCGGGATGGACTCCGCTGAGAATGTGGTAATCGTTAATGACCCAGCTCGCCGCAAGCTCCGGAAGATGGACTGGCCCGGGATCAAGAAGCGGTGGAGGGCGACCGGGAATTGGACGCTTTTGGTTCTCCCTCAATAGTTGTCTCGACGGCGCGCCTCCTTGTTGTCGGATGGCTGCTTGTCGCGCCACTCCATCTGCGCGCTGCCACTTCTCAAAACCGCTGCGCGCGGGCAAGCCAGCTCTATCGGCAGGGGCATTGGAAACAATTGGTTCGCCAAATTCCGAATTCCCCAGACTTGCCCGCTAATCTCCTTTTTTATCGTGGCATGGCCCTTGCGCGCCTGGGCCATTGGAGGGCGGCTCGGACGGTACTCCAAATCGGCCAGCGCCGCTATCCTCGCGACAAGCGGTTTCCAATCGAGATGGCGGGCGTCGCCTTCCATCTGAAAAATTACCGGCGGGCCCGATCGGAGCTTCGCCGTGCCTTGCGTCTGGACCCCAAAGATCGTTACGCCAATGAATTTCTGGCGACCGTCTATTTTCTACAGCACAACCTCGATGCAGCGATCAAATATTGGAATCGTCTCGATGAGCC
This sequence comes from Acidobacteriota bacterium, assembly GCA_021786455.1. Taxonomy (GTDB): domain Bacteria; phylum Acidobacteriota; class Terriglobia; order UBA7540; family UBA7540; genus JAKCCV01. The sequence goes on along the minus strand of JAJYNF010000006.1, from coordinate 2,172 downwards.
GAGAATCGGAGAGATCAAAACCACTCCTGCTGTGCAAGTGGATCCGGAGCTGTTGGACCGCGCCTTCGTTTTTTCTCCCGCCAGTGTGGTTCGCTTGAGCGCGCTACGCGCTTCGCGCGCGCGGATCCAGCAACTCGGCATCTTCCCGCGCTTTCGGTTTGATCTCCGGCCAGCCTCAACCGGAGAAAAGAGCGCACCCTACAACCTCGATTTTCAAGCCGCGGAACGAAACGGTCTTGGCAGCGGCCGGCTGGAGGGTTTTTTGGAAATGCTCAGCGGGCTTCCTTATGACACGCTCTATCCAGGCTTGTACAATCTCCGCCACCGCGCCATCAACCTCATTTCCCTGGTTCGCTGGGATCCGCAAAAGCGACGCCTTAACCTCGCCATTTCCGGTCCGCTCCACGGCGATCCCGCCTGGCGCTACCGTCTTTATACGGATCTTCGGGATGAAAATTGGGACTTGGCCTCGACGCTTCACCAAAGTGGCCCGGCACTCACCGATCTCAACCTTCGGCGCTGGGAGGTAGCGGCCGGTGTTCGCTCGATTGTTACCTGGCGCTGGAGATGGAGCACCGGTGTCGCCGCCGCCCGCAGAACCTTCAGCCGCTTCGGTGCAGCGGATCTCAGTACCAATCCTGCTTTTACAAACAGCTTCTCGCTGGAGTATCGGCTGGGTACGGACTACCGGTTACTCGCCTGGCCGGGCCGCCGCTTCAGTCTCGATTCATCGCTTTCGGCACAGCTCGGGAAGCTCTTCACCTCTCCGCCCCACGCCTATGCTAAAGCCGAGGCCACTCTCGATGCGGTTTGGTTCCCTCGCGCCGAAGGCGACGATTACGAGATGACGGAAGCCATGCATGTGGGCGGCATTTCCGGAACGGTTCCTCTCGATGAACTTTTCATCCTGGGTCTCGAGCGGGACAACAACTTGCCCTTGCGCGCTCACATCGGCACGCGAGATGGAATGAAAGGCAATGCGCCGTTGGGCCGAGATTACTTCTTGTCAAACTATGAAATCCGCAAGGACATTTATCGAAACCCCTGGTTTGGATTCACGCTTGGCCCGTTCCTTGATACTGGCCGCATCACCGGCGAGGCCGGTTTGTTCGGCTCGGAGCATTGGCTATGGGATACCGGCGCCGAAGGCCGACTACGTTTGCTCAGCGGCCTCACGGTTGTTCTGACCTACGGCAAGGATCTGCTCAATGGCCGCAACACCTTCTATGCCACCGCGCTGCACTGAGGCGCTGAGCCCGAAGACCGGGAAACCCACGCGACAGAACCCCCGCCACGTGCCGGAGGGCGGTGTGACGCCAAAAGAATTGGATTTCCGCCCCTTGACACAGGGCTGACACGCAAGCGGCGATTGGGTAGAGTAAGCGTGCTCCGCTGCCAAGACAAACCACCATGACGCCGTTCGTTCTCTTCCGGCACAGCGTTAAAGCAATCAGGCGAGGGTTGATGATTCAGCGCGTCAGCAGTACGGATAAGCACGGTTCCGTGTGCTGCAAGACCTGGCGGAGGGTGGGTTCCGACGGCGGCGTTTAACGCTTGGAACCCAACCGCTGCAGCGTATCGCGTGAGAGGTCTTTGGCCCACTCCGCGATGGCATTGAACCCACGGGCTCCCGACAGAGCAGCGCAGACGGCAATCGCTACGACGGTCACGACCGGAGGGCGTGGCAGCAGTTTGGGGAAGAGGAATCGCGGCGGGCGCGGGACCGGAGTTTCCGGCCGCCGGGGGGAGAGCCAGGCGGCGTGGGAAGGTTTTCTGAACCATCTCTACGCGCGTGGCCTGGTGGGGAAGAACTTGCTGCTGATCGTCACCGATGGGTGCGCGGGCTTGGCGGCGGCGCTGCGGACCGTTTCGCCGCGAGTGCTGCATCAACGCTGCTGGGCGCATAAGATGCGGAATATTCTGGAGCACGTGCGCAAGCGCGACTACCAGCGGGTCTAGGCCGGCGCGCAGGCCATCTACCGGGCTGATGGGCGACGGGCCGCCGAAGCTGCCTTTCGGGCTTTTCGCTCTGGCTGGCGAAGGGACTATCCGGCCATGGTGAAGCGGCTGGAGCGAGACTTGCCGGAGCGGCTGAGCTTCTATACTTTCCCGCGGCCTCTCTGGAAGAAGCTGCGCACCACCAACACCATCGAGCGGTGCTTCGTCGAGGTC
>JAJYNF010000212.1 GCA_021786455.1 Acidobacteriota bacterium | reverse complement strand
TCTTTAATTGGCGGGCCATCTCTATCCGTTCCTCCAAGGTGAAGAGCGGTTTTTTCTCCGAGTTCACGAGCAGCGCGACCCTCAGCCGGCCGAAGATACGGCTACTTCGCTCGATCAGGTCGAGGTGTCCGTTCGTGATGGGATCGAACGACCCAGGATAAATTGCGAGAGTATCCTTCATCAGCCTCACCGGCGCCGCGGTGGGCCACCGGGGTCTCACTCGGTTATTGTACCGAGTCGGTTCAAATACTGTAAACCGGAATCTGCGCCGGACGCGGACACAGCGCGCTCTGGGCCCATTCGGCAACGAAAAGGTCGAAGCTCGGGCCTCACCCGCAAACTGTCCTTAGAACCGTCCCCGCGCCCGCTCCTTGTGGGGGAGTATTTCGAGGCAGGTTGTCCACCAGCCGGTGAGAATGGTTTCTATGAACTGCCTGGGCAATGCTTCGGCCTGCATGTCGGCAGCTAAGGCCTGATGGTCATAAACGACGGGCACAAAGTTCACGCTCGCCCTCTGCTCGCTCAGAGAAAGTTCCGTGTACCAAACACAGGTTTGGCCGTTGTTCTCCGGCCGGCCGAGCACGCCCACGTTAACAAAGAGACGATCATCGGAAAGCTTCCTTTGCCATTTGATCCCCGTGTGGGTAACGCCAACGATGTCCGCTTGGCTCTCGTCGAGCAAGTATTCGAGAAAGGAGTCGGGGCTGGTGGATTCCCAAAGGAACTCATTCATCTTGCGGGGAGAGCCGTGGCACAGTAGGACGCGCCACCCTTCAACCTCTAGCCGCACGAGCGTGGGCAGCGTTCCGAGCCATTTCTTATTCTCTTGGGAGGTGCGCTCGAAGGTGTAGCGATAGCTCAAGCGGGCAAAATAGTTATCCCGGGGGTCGGTATATCCGCATTGGCAATCGCCGAGCCCGCCCGCGAGCGAGTTATCGTAATTGCCCTGAAGGCACTCGACGCCGCGCGAACGCAGCAGAGGGTAAACGCGGTCGGGATAAGGACCGAAACCGCCTACGTCGCCGAGACAATAAACACCATCCACGCCCCGGCGGTCCATCGTGTCGAGCGCCGCTTCCAAGGCGTGGTAGTTACTGTAAATCCCGCCAATGAGGGCCAAACGGGTCACGCAACTTCACCGGGGTTTTTCCAGCCCCTCGATTTGTGGGCTGACGTTGCCGCAGATTGTCCCGTAGTAATAACAACTCATGCAAGCGTGATGGCGCAGGTCATAAACCGAGGCGGCGTCTTCAAGCCGCGCGCCCAGGCGCGCGTCGGGCATTTCGACGAGCAAGGGGCAGCCCCACACGCCGCGGTCGGTCACCAGGCGTGAATTCGAGCACATCAGCAAGCCCCGGTCGAAATCTTTCAACAACTCTTCGCTCAACAGAGGGGCGTCGGCGCGAGCCTCGGTCGAACGCGAGAGTTCACGGCCGAGCGGCAACGCGGGCAGTATCTTGATCCGTGGCCGCGCATAACCGGCTTCCGCAAGGAAGCTCATAAACCCCGCGAGCACGTCCATCTCCTCCGCCTCGCGCCACGTCCGAACCACGGTGACCAGCGGTAGTAGCCCTCGCTGACAGAGCCGCGCGAGGGCTGCCATGACTTGCTTGAAAACGCCTCGCCCGCGAATGGCGTCGTTCATTTCTTCGCTCCAGCCATCCAGGCTGACCCGGATTTCGAGCGAATACCGCGACTGCTTTTCGAGTTCCGCCAACCGGTCGGCGGTTCGATCGTTGATCAGCAACCCGTTGGTCAGCACGGTGGTTGGAGCCACGGCGAGGCACAGCTCCATCATCTCCGGAAGCTGAGGGTGCAGAAATGGTTCGCCGCCGGTGAAGAAAATCTCTTTCACTCCCTTCCGGCACGCGGTCTCGAGTGATTCTCGAACCTGCCGGATTTCTAGCAACCCAAACGTTCGCACGCCGGGCCCGCTGCGGTTGAAACAATGCGTGCAGGCGATGTTGCACAGCGTCCCGGACACCTGGAACCAGAGATTATCGAGGTGAGTCAAATGGACCGAAGCGTAATTCATCCCGCCTTCTCGCCCAGAACCTCAAGCGCCTTCCCGCGACCTTCCGGCCCTCGGAGAATCCAAGGAACCATGACCAATGCCCCGAGGGCATAGAAACCGGCCAGCACAACGAAGGCGTCCAGCACCGATGCGCGCTTTGCCACTACCACCAGGAGCAGTGGCGCCAGCGCCGCGCCGATTCTCCCAAAGGCCACCGAGAAACCGATCCCCGTGGACCGCTGGCGGGTAGGGAAGATTTCGGAAAACGTCGGATAGGCGGACACCCAGCTTCCCGTCGCGCAGAAATTCACGCCAATAAACGCCGCCATCACCCAGCCGGCGCGGCCGCTGAGCGTGGCCCATCCCATCGCCAGCATGGAGACGGCTGCTATTGTGTAAAAGCCGGTGACCGTGGCCTTACGCCCCGCCTTATCGAGCATCGAGGCCGCCAGCGCCCCGCCCGCGGCCGCCCCCACATTGCCGATGAGAAAAAACCACGGCGTGTCAGCTTCGGAAATATGCACCCGCGGGAGAACGACCAGCGGCAAGAACGCGAAGATTCCGTAATATCCCGCCGCCTCGGTGAAGTCCAGCATTGACCCCAGGGCCAATCGCCACGGATGCTCGCGCATCAGGGTGCCCACTTGGCGGAGAAAGCCGCCTTCCGGCTCCCGGGCCTGAGCGTCGGGGTCCGCGGGCTGCGCGAAGCGTGAGGCGCCCGCTTCAATCTGCTCGGTGACCGCCAACGCTTCAACGTTGCGACCGCGGCGAGCAAGCCACCGCGGCGACTCCGGAAGAATTCTTCGCGCCCAGACGGTGAACACCGCGATGATGGCTCCCAGAGCGAAGGCGAACCGCCATCCGATCTCGGCCGGAAGCAGATTCAGGAAGAAGAGGCTCCCTAGCGCCGCCAGAATCGCGCCGAAAGGCCAGAAATTCATCACGACGGCATTGGCTCGTCCGCGGTACTGCGCCGGAATCAGTTCGCCGATCGCGGCGTTGATGGCCGAATATTCCGCCCCCACGCCGATCGCTGTAAGAAATCGAAAAATAAAGAAGAAATCGTAGCCGGGCGAGAACGCGGAAATCACGGTAAACGTCGAATAGAGCGCGAGCGTCAGGATAAACAGCTTACGCCGCCCAAACCGGTCCGCCAGATAGCCGAACACCAGCGCCCCGGTCATAATCCCAACCAGCCAAACGGTCACGAGCGCCGAAGCCTGGAAATCCGTCAGGTGCCAGAGCCTTTTCAGTATTCCCAGCACGTTGCCGATGATGTTCACTTCGAAGGCGTCGAGCAACCAGCCTACCCCGAGGGCCAACGTCACGCGCGTATGAAACCGCGTCCAAGCCAAGCGGTCCAACCGCTGGCCAATCGAACCGGTGGGGCTAGACGCCGCCGTGGAAGCCATAAAGTTAAAAGTGATAGTGCAAAACAAAATTCAAACTGCGGTCCAGCGTGCGATCCTTCCCGGGCGCAAGCGACCGCCAAAAATCATATTCGTAGATGAAGGAAAACCCGTCGGCCAGGTTGACCGTCATCCCGGGTTGAATAATATACTCGCGCCGCCCGTTGAGGCCGTGATAATTCCCCTGGCTGAAGTTCAGCCGCGGCTCGAACCGTCCGCGCGCCCAACGAGTCCCAGCCAGGATATAAGTGGCGTTTTGGGGCGGTAAAATAACCCTGCCGCTTACGGTTTGCCGCAGCACCTCGCCGTAAGCAAGCCATGAGCCGATTTTGAGCGTTGCGCCGGCTGCCTCCTGGGCGCGCTCGTTGTTCGGGCCCCCGTCGCGGTCAATCGCCCCGCGCGCGAACGAGCCGCCCAAGGTGAAGGAGGCTGTGGGGCTGAAGTTCCACACCGGCGCAAAGCGCATCGTGACGTCGTTCTTGGCGCGCGCCCCCGGCTCGGACACAAAATCCCGCCCCGGCAGCGACCCGTTGACTCGCGAGTCGGTGGAGAAGTATTGAAACGAATACTTGGCGCCCAGCCGCCCGTCCAGCCCGTGCGCCCCTTCAAACCCCACTCCAAACTCCGGATCCAGCATTAACCCGTCGAAATATTCGATGTTGCCAAAAAACGAGCCGTCCCATTTCAATCCTACGCGCCGGTAAAAATCTCCCGCTCGAATTTGGCCAAGCCTCGTCGTATAGCTAACGTAACCCTCTTGCAGCCACGTGTTGCCGGGATAATAGCTGCGCAGCTTGGTGGTTCTGAAACGATAATCGGCATGGAAACCCCACGGCCCGTGCCGTCCGTCCACCAGCGCCGAAAAAGCATAGAGCTCGAATCTGGGCTGCGCGCCCGGAATGCCCATGGGAACGTATTGATAGAGATAAACGTCTCCGCCAAACTTCACGGGCAGCGCGGCAACATGAGGCAGCCTTTCAGACGGCGCGGAGGGGGGATGAAAGTTCGTTTGTGATGGCGCCAATGCCGTTTTCTTCGGCGAGCGATGGTCCAACGCCGTGGCAGGTTTGCGGAGCGCGGGGGCCGCTTCAGTCTTGCCCACGAACTTCTTTTGAGCTGCCAGGAGCGCGGCGACCATCGCCTCGAGCTTGCTTATGCGCGCATCTTGTTCGGCCACCCGCTTTTGGAGAGTCTCAATTTGCTTCTCTTCTATGCGGCTGGCTGCCGCCGGTTGCGGGGCTGATATGCCAGCAACGGCGCTCAGCAATACCAGGGGGAAGGTCCGTTTGGCCACGTTTTTCATAAAGGTGACAAAATCTCCTTCCGGAAAACTCGACGCGGCGCCCGTTGGCATGGGCGCCGCCATCGGCAGCGCAAAAGGGGCTCTCTTGATTGCTGGAGGGCGCCGCTCAACGGTTATTTCGCGAGCAAAAACGCTAACGTCAGCGCGCCGGCAAAGCTGGTTGCCGCAAAATTGACCGCGCCATTGGTCAGCAGGCCGCGCCGCTCGAGCGTTGCCCCGAGCAAACTGTCGAGCAGGTTCCCCGCAACCCCGGCGCCGAGCGCCAGATCGGCGGCGCCCGGACGACAAATGCCCAGCGCCACGCTCAAGCCGGCAATCGCCGTCGAGGCCAGCACGCCCGCCATCGTACCCGGCAAGGACACGCCGCCGTCCGCGCCCGCCGGGACGGGTTCAAGCGTGGTGATGAGATACGCTCGCTCGGAGAGCCACTTGCCCGTTTCGCTGGAGACGGTATCGCCGGCAGCCTCGGCCAACACTGCGGTGAACGCCGCCAGAAACGCGGCTTCACGATGCGTGATGATGACCAGAATCGAAAAGAAGGCGGCCGGCAGCAGGTTCGCGGAGGCTTCACGCCACGTGCGTGCTCCGCCTCGCCCTTGGGCGATGCCCCGCGCCAGCTTCTTCGCATAACCGAGTTTGGTCGCCACCGAGCCCAGCACAAAAAAACCGAAGAGAATCAGAAAGCTCTTCCACCCATACCCCAGGTAAATCGCCACGCCTAGCGCGAATCCTGCCACCGCGCCGGAGCGCGTCGCGAAGCGAAGCGCCCATGCCACGAGCGCAAAGACCGCGTTCACCGATATTGCCAGAACGATCCGCACGCCGAGATACGGCAGGTTGCTATCGAGCGCGCTTCGCTCGATCAAGAGCGCGCAGAACATGAAGCCGCTCGCTGCAAGCGCAACCGCCAGGTTATCGTCCAATCGGATGGGCGCGCTCGAGACTAGCGCGCCGACCGCAGCCGTGGCCAGGCAAAGGTTGAGCGTCCGGTGAATTGAAACCGCCGGCGCGACCCAGCGTGCCAGCACGTAGGCGCCCGCCGTTCCCGCCAGGATGAAGGTGGCAAATGCCGGCCAGCTCTTTCTGGGATTCCACGGCAGCGGCGGCCGGCTCCAAGACGAGCCGGCGATCTCGGCCACGCCGCCGCCCAGCGCCAGGATGGCCCATACCGCTGCAACGACCATCATCTGATGGCGAAAGATCAAGACGACGGCGAGCATCGAAAGGGGATAGAGCGCGGCGCTGCCGGGGGTGAGCAACGATCCGCTCCAACGGCCCGCAGGTTCAGCTCGGTTCGGTTCGAGTTGCGGCAAGATAGAGACATAGAAGATCAGCGCCAAGAGCGCGCATCCCGCCGCCTCGGGCCAGGTAAGAAACGGCAGCAGAAACGCGAACCCCAGAGTGGCTATGCGCACCAGACGTCGCGGCGGGTCGAGTGGCGGCGCTTTCATGGTTGAAAGCCCTTCCATCCCTCAAAGCTCCAGCGCGTTCGGCAGGTTCTTGGCGAGGAAGCTCGAGGAGTCCTGGCTCAGCCGCGCGAATTCGGATTCCGAATAGACCAGCGAGTCCGTGGGGATAGACTTTGTGTAAATCTGGTAGCGGCAACTGTCGAAGAATTCCGGAAAGTCTTTGCGAACCACGACGATAAGGTCCGCATCACTATCGGCTGTCCAATTTCCCTGGATGAGCGAGCCAAACAGATAAACCTTCACGATCTCGGGAAAGCGAGATTTAGCCTCCGCCACGGCTTGCCGGAGATCCTGGATCACCTGCTCGCGGTCAATGAATCTGACTTCGGCAAAATTCCAGGATGTCTCTCGCATGAGCAATCAAGGCCTGGCTGCTTTGTTGGTTGAAATAATCGAGGGGGCTTCCCGATGCAAAACCGTTCGGATAACGGGACGTGACATAAACCTTATCAACCTCCTGGGCGCTCCGGAGGATTTCTTCGGGAACAGGGATGCGTTCGGCAAGCTGCCTGAGAATCTCCGTGACCGAATGTCCGCGCACCGACCCGTGCAGACACTGGACCAACGCCTTGGCCGCTTTTTCCGCGCACTGCTGCGATTGGAACGCCGCCCATTCGTGATGGCCGTCCTTCGCCGAATCCTCCGCCGCAGCCAGATCGCTTTCCGCTTGGCGAAGCCAGTCTTGGGAGCGCACCATAAGCAGCCTCCGCCCACGAGTCTAGCATGATTCCAATGAACGTCATCGTCTCGGTGGCAGCGGCGCGGGTACCTTAAGGGCAGGCAAGCCTACTTTCGAAAGCTCCGCGTTCAGTCTCGGGATTTCGCCGGTGTGAACTTCCTTCCACGCCGCGAGGTCCGCGCGGAGAACATTCCCGTCAATCCGCAACGCAGTCATGGCGTCGGCAGTGGGAGCCGCGTCGGCGCTTTCGATTGTGTATTGAAGTTTCCCCAGTGCTTTAGCCAAGTATCGCAGGCTGCTGTGGTCCGGTGAGGGCCCATATTCGCCGGAAAAGTCTATGCCGGAGGGCGGCGGCGGGCCGAGAATCGGCCGCAGTCTTTGCGCCAGCCGATCGTAGGCTTGACGTAACGGCGGGTTATCCTTCGGCAGCTTCTGCCGGAGCGCGTGAAGCTGTTTCTGAACCCATTCAACCTGCTTCAACACCGGAGCCACCCGCTCGCGCGCTAAAGCGACCTGCAGATCTACCTCAAATTGTTTTTGCAAGTCCGCCAGTGGAGTTTTAACCCTCGGATCCATTTTAACTATCAGAGGTTGGGTGTAAGTTACGCCATTCACCCGGAGGCTCACCGTATAACGCCCCGGAACCGCCCACATTCCATAAACCTCGCCCTCGTCAAAACTGTAGTTGGCGGAAGGCGCGCGGTAGAA
>JAJYNF010000005.1 GCA_021786455.1 Acidobacteriota bacterium | reverse complement strand
GATCTCGATGGTCCCTCCATACTGGTTTTGCTGGAACTTCCCTATTTTAATTCCTGCGGCGTTTTGGAAGAAGTCGGCCGCGTCGAACTTGTTGTTACGGACAAACTCCCATAAGTCTCCGTGAAATTGGTTGGTTCCGGACTTGGTCGTGGCGTTCATCATGGCGCCGGCGGCGCGGCCAAATTCGGCGCTGTAGGCATTCGTCTGCAATTTGAATTCGTTGATAGCATCCACCGGCGGAAGTGTGACATAGGCTTGCCCTTGATTGCCAAAGCCCGTCATGCGATTGTTGTTGTCGAGGCCATCGAGCATGTAGTTGTTCTGCTCGTACCGCATCCCGTTTGCGATGAACCCTCCAGTAGCTACGCCGCTCGAAGCGCTGCCGTGAATGTAGGCCGAGACTGCCCCAGGAGTAAGCTGCGCCAAAAAGGTGTAATTCCGTCCATTTAAGGGCAGGTCATTGATCGACCTCGTTCCAACGATTTCGCCCAGCGAGGCTGTGTGCGTCTGGAGCAGTGATGGGGGCGCGGTGACGGTAACCGTCTGCGTAACCATTCCCGGGGTGAGCGTGAAATTGACGACCACATGCTGCTGAATGTTTACCCGAACGTTCGTGTGGAGAAAAGTTTTAAAGCCTTTGACAGTTGCCTGGACCTGGTACTCACCGATCTCAACCGGAGTGAAAATATACGAACCGTCTCCTGCGGTCGTTCGGACCATCGAAAGCCCCGTATCAACGTTGGTCAGGGTGACTTTGGCTCCCGGGATTACGCCGCCGGACCGATCCTGCACGGTTCCTGAAATCGAGCCGGTGTCGGCTTGACCATAGCCCTTCATTACCCCAACCAGCATGGCAATCGAAAGGATGCAAGCCAATCCTAACCCCTTGCACAATTGCTTTGTCGTCATTAATTCCTCCCTTGGCGGGCCGCTTCCGTGGCGGAGGCCTCGACCCTTTCTGGCACTTTCACCCTGATTGCCGGGCCCGCTCAAGTCTGCATTTTTTGATTGCCCAAGACCGCATACGCCTAAGAGCGAGTGATATACTACATATAAAATTACGGATGTCAAATTTTGGATGGTCAAGTTTTTTTTTGCAGGAGACGGATGCCGGGGTCGAGTCCCGGGGAGGCACGACAGCTTGCGCGGCCCCGGCGGGGCATGACGCCGGCTCATTCAGCGCTGGAGGCCGGACTCTTCGAGCTTCCGTTCGGATCGAGCGATCGCCAGATCTCGCTGGGCGCGAGCCTTTTGCAGGCGTAAATATTCTGCCTGCTGGGCCTTCGCCTCCCGCATCCTGCCGGAAGCGATGAGTAACCGAAAGAGCTGATAATGCGCGGTTGTGGCAAGATCGTCGTCGAGGCCCAGGCGGAGCGCCTCTTTGAAATCGATTATGGCTTCGTTTTTTCGCCTTTCACTTGCGGCCACGCGGCCCAGTACGAAGTAAGGCGGGCCGAAGTCCGGTTGCAGATGGAGAGAAGCCAGGGCCGCCTGGCGAGCCGCGGAAAATTGCCGGGATTCCAGAAGCGTGTCGGCGATCTTAAACCAGATTTGGGGGCTTTGGGGTTCCAGCTTTTGTTCGGCGCGATAATCATTTAAGGCTGCGTTGAATTGCCTTTCATGAAGCGCAATGTCACCCAGCACCGTGTGGACGCCGGCCAGATTTGGATTCTGGCGAAGAAGTTGGGCGCATTCCCGCTCCGCATCTTCCAGCCGGCCCACCTTCACGTAGTGTTCGGCGGTCGTCATGCCGGCCAGGATGGCTCTCCAATGTTTGAGGTTGGCGACTTCGGATTGGTAAACCGGGCCCCCTGACGTTGGACGAAGCTGCAAGGTGGTCTCCATGGTCTGGGTCGCGGCATGCAGATCGCCCTGACGAATCTCCACAAGACTCAGCAGGTAATTGGCTTGGAACGCTTGCGCCGGCCACCGGGCAGCCTTTTCTAAAGCGGTGCGCGCCAGAGTATCGTGGCCCCATAGATAGGCGTCAACACCCAGGTCGAGGGGCGCCTGCGCAAGAGTTGGATCAAGCGACGCCGCGCGGGCGAATTCCGCCGTGGAGCCTGCGTAGTCGCGCTGGTCGTGGCGAACGAGTCCGAGACCCAGATGCGCAACCGCCAGGTTCGGAGCGCGCGCCAGCAGCCGCTTGTAGGCGGCAGCAGCCTCTGCCAGGCGATGGGCGCGCCACAATGCTTCTGCTTGCCGGAGGCGTTGAACGATCTCCGGGTCATTCTCCCAGCTTGCCGCCGGGGAAGGATGACGGCTCTGGCTCGCGCCCCGCACCCCCAAGGCGATCAAGGCCAATAAACATGCAGATACCGGACGCATATCAGCCCTGCCTCAGATTCGAGAATTTTCACCGTGCCAGGCGCCGGGGAAGTTTCTAAAATTCCGCGGTTGCTTTCAACATCACCACGCCGTGCGCGGGCACCTTCGCTGTGTAACTATCGTGAAACACCCCCAAATCTTTTCTTGCCCACAGATCGCGCAGGCGAACCGCGTCCGGCAGGCCAAGGTCCCGAAAGTGAACGGTGACCGACATGGGCGACGTTTCGCGATTGAACAAACCCACCGCCTTGCTCCCGTCGGCCAGCGGCTTCATCCAGACTTCCAGGGGGCCCTCTTCGGCGACGCAGCGTCCTTGAATGCCCGCCGGGTCCTGATCGACGGCAATCACTTCGGGATTGGTGAGGATCGCCAGCGTCGCGGGGCTCATATCCGCAAGGTCATTGCTGGCGATAAGGGGAGCCGCGAGCATGGACCACAGGCTCATCTGAGTGCGGGCCTCGTCGTTGTTGATCTCCGGCTGCCCGATCAGCAAACCGTCGGGATCATTCCAATGCCCTGGGCCGGCAAAGCGCTCCAGACCGTTCTGTTCGAAGCCGATTTTCGCAATATCGCTGTATGAGATGCCATGCAAGGCAATATCGCTCGTAGTCCGCCAGGTGTTGCCCCCCACTGAAGGTCCCCAGGTCCAAACCCTTCCCCAGCCGTACTGGCACAAGGCGAAAACAATCGGCCGGCCGGTCTTCCTAAGAGCCTCATCCATGCGGCGGTAGGCGCGGATCTCACCTCCGGACCCGCTGCACCAGTCATATTTCAGGTAATCGACGCCCCATCGGGCGAAGGTCGCCGCATCTTGCTGCTCGTGGCCGAAGCTGCCTTCGAACCCCGCGCAGGTCTTGCGGCCAGGCGAAGAATAGATGCCAAACTTCAATCCCAGGCTGTGCACGTAGCTCACGAGGGCCTTCATATCGGGGAAGTGGCCGTTCGGGTGCAAATAACCAAGCGAGTCTCGGCCGCCTTCCCAGGTGTCGTCTACGATGATGTACTGATAGCCCGCCGCTTTCATTCCCGTCTTCACCATAGCCGCTGCTTGCTGCCGGATCAGATCGTCGCCCACCTTGTTGGTGGGGAAGTAGCCATTCCATCCCATGGGAGGAGTCAAGGCCAGATGATTCTGCTGGGCCGGCATTCGGGCGCAGGCTAGTCCGAAAAAGAGCAGGAGTCCGAAAGCCGTCCTGATAAGTTCTTTCTTCTGAAAAGTCATTCACAACCTCCGTTCGAAGAATGCGCGTCTGGTCATTAAGGCGCGAAAGTAAGCAAAAAACCCGCACCGGCTCGAATCGCCGATTCAGACAAAGTGGATCCGCAGAATGCGGGCCAGCCGGCGCAGTAGCCCGGCCCAATGCCCTTCAAACGCCGCGACGTGGTGCGGCATGCCCTGGTTACAGAGTTCTTCAAACCATATGCACTGCTTCGCGCAGCTGCGTCCCGGTTTCCGCCGCCGCGGGATCGCTATACAGGATTTGGAAAGGATGCCCCATCTGCCGCACACACTGCACAGCGAAGCCGAAACCAATAGTTCGTGTGCCGCGGCGTCTCAGAACCTTCCTTCAATGCCATTGCGCGAAGAGGTCCATTTCCTTGCGTCGTTCTGACGCGAGGCGCTCGAAAGACTCCTCCGCCGTCAAACCCTCATGAACGATTCCGCAGACCGCGGCGGCCATGGCTCGCGGATCTTCCTGCGGAGCGAAAGCCACATTCCGACCGACCATCACGCCGCGCACATTGCTCGCAGCTCTCATCCCGGCGGAGAAATCCCGGAGCGTCGAGGAGGGATCTTCGCGGGGAGGACCCCCGAGCATCAGGATCGGAAGGGTAGTCGCTCGCGCAACCCGCTCGTAACCCTCGGCATAGGAGAGCTTGAGGAACATGCGGGCGGATGACTCGCCCAAAGCGGCCGCAGCGCCCGCATCGCGTTGCAACTCTTCCACGGTCTTGACCGTTTCATAGCCGCCATCCTTCTTCCTGCGCACGCTCATGGGCTCCAGGAAGGCGTACAAGTTCTCGCGGTAAAGCTCCGTGACGGCCTGCGCGCAGTCGCTGATCGCCTTGATGGAGCGTTCATCCTCGGGGTCAAGCCGGTACATCAACTTGCCGCCGTCGAAGTTCAGGTTCTTCAGTTGCCGGGCGGTGAAGCAGGTGAAGCGGTCATCAATCTCCCCTTCGGTGCCCGCATGTCCTCCGCGATTCATGCAGCCGATCAACACTTTATCGTCGAGCAAGGAGGCGCCGCCGGCTTGCCGGACCAAGGCATTGACGATCAGGAGATCTTCCATGAAGTCCGTAGTTCCCATGATCCCGTCGCATCCGGGGGTGGTCAGCACTCGCAAGCCTCTGGCCAGGTAGCTGTGACGATTGCCCATGCCCAGCGGGTCATCAGGGCCCAGGCCGGTAACGCGGCGTCCCGGGTGGTCGGTGGCCAGGATGACCAGCTTGCCGTCCAGGGTCAGGCGGGGCCGGCGGCGGCGGTTTTGTGCTTCCTCCAGGATGGATTCCGGCTTATCGACGCGAACATCCGTGATGGCCTCAAAAAGTCTCCTGGGAAAGTACTCTTCTGCCCGGAATCCCGGCCTTTCTTCGCGGCAGGCGGTGCTGGCCATTTCATTGTCCTCCTTTTGGGAAATTTGCGTGCTCAGGCTGCGCGCCGTCAAGCGAAGCGTACCCCGCCAGAGGCCCGCCGACCAAAGGTTCGGCGTAGGCGCGGTATTCTTCGCGTATATCATTGCCGCTGTCAGTAATGTAATCCCGCGGCAATTGGCGGGTTTTGTTGGCGACTGATTCCAGGGGAACCGCGTGGTAACCAATCTTATAAGCGGCGCCCGGTTGGCGCTCCAGAGAAGCTATGAAGCCGGTATGGCCTTTCAAGGCCCAGGAAAAGCCGAAAGCTCCGACTTCTTCTGCCTCGCGCCGGTCAGTAAAAGAAACCAGCCAACCCGCCGCCCGGCCCAGCAGCCCTGGCTTTTCGCTGCGGGCGCGGAGGCCCAATTCCGAAGTCACCAGGCTCGCGAGTGTTGCGGCAACGTCGCCGGAGAGCGGGTGCCCGAATCCGTCGGTGAGGTTATCACTGCGCCGGGCGCTCCAGCTTTCTCCTGCCTCGTTCCGCACTCCTTCGGAGGCGGCCACCACCACCCAGCCCCGGCAGTCGTAAGCGTTCTGCACATCATTTAGGAATTTCTGCCGGTTCAGGGGCATTTCCGGAGTATAGATTAAGTGCGGAGCGTCGTCGGGATTCCTTCTGGCCAGGAGTGTGGCGGCCGTCAGCCACCCCGCATCGCGCCCCATGACCTCCAGGATGGAGACTGGAGTAGGCAGGCTGCGGATATCCATTCCCAGGTCCAGCGTGGCCTGGGCAATATAGCGAGCGGCGGACCCGAAGCCGGGGCAATGGTCGGTGTAGGGAAGATCGTTGTCAATGGTTTTGGGAATGCCGGCACAGTGCATTTCGTAGCCCAGCGCCGAGGCTGCCTGGCACATTTTCAGCGCGGTGTCCATTGAATCGTTGCCGCCGATATAGAAGAAATAGCGGACGTCCTTCTTCCGCAGCAGGCTTACGGCTTCCCTGGCCTCTTCGGCACTGAGCATCTTACGGCAGGAACCAAGAGCGGCACCCGGGGACGCCGCAATGCGCTTCCAGGATTCTTCACTCGGCTTGCGCAAGTTTATGAACTGGTCCTGTTGCACTCCCAGGATGCCGTTGCGGGCCCCCCAAAGGTTGCTGGTGGACGCAAACTTCCGAGCCGCCTCTTGCACGATGCCGTACAGGCTCGCATTGATCACCGCCGTGGGACCGCCGCCTTGCGCAATGACCACATTTCCGGTTGGCGACATAGACCCTCATTCTCCGCTGATGCGATGCCGGTTTCCCCGCTGCGAAGCTTCTCCCTCACTGCGCTTCGGATCTTCCGCGTCCTCCCCGCGCCGCAAGCCCGATTTGGCAGCTCGTCGCGGATTATATCAGATGGCGCAGGCGGGTAGTGTCTAAATTTGGATTTTTCGTGAAGGCTACTGCTCTGGGTCTTCTTAGCTTGTGCCTTTCCCTGTGTCGTCGTCACAGCGGACTTCTTCTGTACCTTCGCCGTACCAAACAAAGGTATCCCGGAGATCGTTGGAGGTGAGCGGCGGTTCGATAGCCCATCAGCCTGCGAAAATTCTTCTCCGTCATGAGCAGCACGGCGGCGGGCCCAGCGCAGCACCATCCTGCCATCGCGCCAGCGGCAGACGTGCCGTGTGCGCAACCGCACGCCACGGTGCGGGCTCTCGATGACGTTGGTCGAGACCAGGCAACATGAGAGCGCCAGCGACAACCCCAGCCGAAGGAAGGTTACAGGAATGGAGAGGTTGATTCCAAAGAAGTTGGATGGTGAGCCGTGAGGGAATCGAACCCCCAACCTACTGATTAAGAGTCAGTTGCTCTACCAATTGAGCTAACGGCCCATCAATAACTTACGGACGCCGCCCCCCTCAAACCGCGGCACAAATCGTGGCAGTTCGGCCGCGGCGTTGAAGCGTTCCAGCGGATTGTCCAGGCCGGAATTTTCGCCTGCGCTGAGCAAGGCCGCGGCAAGTCTGCCTCAAAGAGTCTAACACGAAACCCACCCCGCTTTGCAGAGGCGCGCACATTTGCACGCCAGCGGGTTTTCGTATATTAAGGTTCCGCACGCTAGGCTCAGTGAGCGACACTGTGGCGTCAGGCGGGATACAGGTGGAAAGAAGGGGTAGGAATTTGGTAATCTCACGTCCGGAGGATTTTCCAATGGGCGAGACGCGAGACTCGGAGAAGCAAAATCGTTCTGGGAAGGAGCGGCAGCCGCGGAGGAGAATGACGCGGCGAGGGATGATGAGCACATTACTGGCCGGCGCGGGAGCGGGGTTGGCGCTGCCCGGGTCGGCACGGAACGCATCCGCGGCAAAGGGGGCGGCGATCGGCATGGTGACGCGCGCTTCTCAAGCGGCCATGGAAAAGTCTGCCGCCAGTTGGCGTCCATCCTTCCTCGATAACCACCAAAACGAGACGTTGATTGTATTAGGTGAGATTATTGCTCCGGGATCGAAGAAAGCGCAAATCAACCGTTTTATTGACTTGCTTTTGAGTGTTCTTCCGGCAGACGCGCCCCAGCAATTTGCTACCGGCAACAGCGTGCCCCAGGGAACGGTTTCTGTTCCCGCGCCCGCCCGGCAAAAACTTTTTGACGCCTTGGGCGCCTTTGATGCGGAAGCGCGCAAACGTTACGGCGCGCCGTTCAAGGAGCTTGCGGAAACTCAGCAGTTGGCC
>JAJYNF010000285.1 GCA_021786455.1 Acidobacteriota bacterium | reverse complement strand
CAACGCGCCGTCCAGGAAAGCCTGATCCGTTCCGCCGATCAAGCCTGCCTTCAGGCCGTCCGATCAAAGACAGCTGAGAGAGTCATCCATTGCTTCACGCAACATGCCGTCTGGGCCGCGCCGGGCACGGGTCCCATTAAAGGCCACGATGCCATCCTCTCACAGTGGCGGAAGTTCTTCCTTCAACCCGATTTTTCCATGAGCTGGCGCACCAGCCAAATTGTCGCGGCGCGGTCGGGCGAAATTGGTTACACTCTTTATGATTACCAAATGACTGCTCGGCTCAACCAATCCAAGCAACCCGTCACCGTGGAAGGCCCGGGGCTGGCAATATGGAAACGGCAATTGGATGGAAAGTGGAAAATGGATGCCGACTTCCTGGCCCGCAGACCCGCTGCATCCCAGGCCGATACGACAGCCAAGGGCCCGTAGCCGGTTGATGAAAAATGTCGGGACAAAGCTGCCAATCCCGCTTTCAGCCGTGCCGAGACGCAGGCGCCCATCGGCCGGAAAAACGTTACCCATTTCGAACGCTTGACGCTCAATTGCTACCGCAGTTGAGAAGCGAGGCGGAGCACTTCGTTCGCCAACAAGCGCGGCTCATGGCGGGCCACCCAATCCTCTTCCTCCAGCAACGGCGCGCAAAGCGGTTCGATCCCGAGGGATCGGATAGCTTCCACGTCGCACGCCACCGGCTCCGCACCCTGCTTTCGGTAGGTCCGCAACAGTTCTGGAGATAGGGGGCGAGTATTCAATAGCGCCCGGTTGAAGAGATTCCGGCCAGCGTGCTCCATCAGAGCGCGCAGATGGGCCGCCGCCGTGTAGCCCGTGGTTTCACCCGGCTGAGTCATTAAGTTGGCAATATACACTTTACGGGCTGAAGACTGCTCGATTTTTTCCGCGATTCCGCGGACCAGCAGGTTTGGGATCAGCGAAGTATAAAGCGATCCGGGGCCGACCGTAATCAAATCAGCACTCTCAATGGCCTTCAGGGTTTCCGCGACCGGCTTGCAATCCTCGGGCACAATGGACAGGCGTCGAATGGGCGAGCCGGCTTGAGAAATGCCCGCTTCGCCGTTCACCACACGGCCGTTCGCCAGCAAAGCCCGAAGGCGCACATCCTGCAAGGTGGCGGGAAAGATTTCACCTCGCACGGCGAGGATTTCGCTAGCGGAGCGCACAGCCTGAGCAAAATCTCCCGTCAGGTCGGTCAAGGCAGTCAAGAAAAGATTACCCAGGCTATGCCCGCGAAGCCCTAGACCTCGTGAAAACCGGTACTCAAAGATTTGTGTAAGAATTTGCTCGTCTTCCGCCAAGGCAACCAAGCAGTTGCGAACGTCGCCCGGAGGCAGCACCCCAAATTCTCGGCGGAGGCGGCCAGAGCTACCACCTTCATCCGCCACCGTGACCACCGCCGTCAATCGAGAAATCGGGGGTTCAATCGGGCGATGAGACGGAAATGCCACAACATGCGCTTTGAGCCCACGCAGCAAAACGGCAAGACCCGTCCCGCCGCCTATACTGACAACCTTCATCCGCTGAGAGCTCCTACGCCCAGGCTACCTAGCCTCATCGGCAAGCAGGCATGGAGGCTTGAAAGCGCTTAGCAGGAACCGCCGGCCAAGAGTTGCCGGAAACGCGGCTCGTCGGAAATAGTCTGGAAGTCCTCATCGTTGCGGGCCAGGGTGCGGTTGGCAGGGCGCAACCGGATGGACTCTTGCAAGTGGCGCAGCGCCTGTTCAGTCTGGCGCTGGAGGGCATAAGCCGCCCCCAACGCGTATTGCACGTGGTCCCGATGCGGTTCTAATTTATCGGACTTGCTCAACCACTCAACCGCTAAGCTCATCTGCCGGTTATTCAGCGCCGCCACCCCTTGAAGGTAATATTCTTCGGCAGTCCGTGGCGCGGCAGTCTTGTATTCTTTTCGTTCAACGCACCTCCGCAAATGGATTCGCGCCCGGTCGGCAACCTCTCGCACCGGTGAGTTCGTCAGCTTCTCAAAAACCTCCGCTGCTTTTTGAGACTCTCCCTTGTAAAGATACCTGATCCCATTCTCGAACTCCCGGATCACCGATCCGTACGCGGTGCGCCCTTCGTTGAATGCCTTTTGAACTGGACTACCGGTAGGCGGGGCGTTGGAGGCTACCCGCTGATTGGGGCTGCCACGATGGCTTGTGGCGTGTCTGGCGCTGGCTTTCGCCCTGCTTCGAGGTCTCCGAGCTCTCGGGGTAACCGCTGCCGCTTTCCGTTGGTTAGGTCTAACCATAACCGTCCCAATAGGTTATCAGCAGCTCGGCAATTTGATAACCCAGCTTTTTATTGTAACAAAGGCTCGCCAGGCCGTCAAATTGCAGACCATTGTGCACAATGCCGCCTGGCAGAGCTATATCGGCAGGGTCGTTGGATAACAATTCTGACCACCCCAATAGGCCCATTCAGTCTCCAAAAGCCTCAATTCACGAGTTGCACAAAGCAATTTGTCACAGCAACCTACCGGACATGGCGTCGTAATTGCCGGGCGGATGGCTCAATTAAAGCGCCCATCCTTTTATAGTATGCGACGTAGAATCAATAAGTTATAGCGTTGTCCCTTCGGAAGGACACATAAAGCGATCAGGCAGGCGTGATTTTTTCCAGGCCATGCAGGTATGGGCGCAGCGTATTGGGGATGATAACGGAACCGTCTTTTTCCTGATAGTTTTCTATTATGGCGACCCATGTGCGGCCAACCGCGAGGCCGCTGCCGTTGAGCGTGTGGAGGAATTCCGTTTTGCCTCCTTTGCCTCGTCGGAAGCGCAGGTTCGCTCGCCGTGCCTGAAACGCCTCAAAGTTGGAACAAGAGGAAATTTCCTTGTACTCGCGGCTCGACGGCAGCCAGACCTCAAGATCGTAAGTTTTGGCGGAACTGAAACCGAGATCGCCCGTGCACAATGAGACCACGCGATAAGGCAAGTTCAGGCGCCGGAGGACGGCTTCGGCATCGCGCGTGAGCGATTCGAGCTCCTCGTAGGAGGTTTCCGGCAAACTGAATTTGACCAGCTCGACTTTTTGGAATTGATGCTGGCGAATGATGCCCCGCGTGTCCTTGCCGTAGGAACCGGCTTCGCTGCGGAAGCAAGCAGTCCAGGCGCAATGCTTGATGGGCAATTTTTCCGCTTCCAGCACTTCGTCGCGATAAAGATTGGTGACCGGAACCTCCGCCGTGGGAATGAGCCAGAAATCGGAATTTTCCAGCTTGAAAAGGTCCTGCGCAAACTTGGGTAATTGGCCGGTGCCGACGAGGCTCGACGAATTCACGATAAACGGCGGCAGGATTTCGGTGTAACCGTGCTCGCGGGTGTGAAGGTCGAGCATGAAGTTGGCGAGCGCGCGCTCGAGCTCGGCGCCCACGCCGGAGTAAACCGCGAAGCGCGCGCCGGAAATTTTCGCGGCGCGGTCAAAATCCAGAATGCCAAGGGCCGGCCCGAGGTCCCAATGCGCCTTGGGCTCGAAGTCGAACTTGCGAGGTTCGCCCCAGCGGCGGACTTCCTGGTTGTCCGCGGAAGCGCGGCCGATTGGGACGCTCCGGTGCGGAATGTTGGGAATCAGACGCAACGCCGCGCGGAGCTGGTTGTCATAGTTCTTGGCCTGCTCGTCCATCTCCTTGATTTTCTCGCCCGCCTGCTTCATTTCCTGAATCAAGGCGCTCGCGTCCCGGCCTTGTTTCTTGAGCGCGGCGATTTCATCGGAGACCTTGTTGCGGACTGCCTTGCGGCTTTCGGCTTCAGTCAGGAGCCTTCGCCGTTCGCGGTCGAGAGCTTCGAAGTCGGCGAGCTGGTCGGGCAGGCCACGGTCGCGCAGCATCTGCCGAACTTGTTCCAGGTTTTCGCGGACAAAAGACAGGTCGAGCATCGAATTGCCAATCTAACATAAACAAACGCGGCCGTGTTGCGTTGGTTTGACCGGCGGGCGCGGGGCCTGCTATGTTTTGACATTCACACCTGAGGTGGAATTCAGGTCTGAATGCCCAACGTTCGCACCACTCTTCCTGACGGGACTGCGCGGGAGTTTCCTGAAGGCGTAACCCCACGCGAGGTCGCGCAATCGGTCAGCCCGCGGCGGGTCCCAAAGGTAGGGAGTTGCTGTCGCAGCGCCACGACCTGCTGCTTGACCTCGGCGGAGATCTTGCGCGGTTGGGGGTGCGGAGCATGCGAGTGATCGGTCAGGCCCACCGGTCTCCTCTGTGGGTAGCGCCGCAGCCATGAGGCCGTGCCGGCGGGCATACTGGACAGGGCGCAGGTGATGATTATAACGGTCGCGCATCTCTCGAATCAGGTCGAAGTAGCGGGCAGGTGGACTCATAGCGCGCCGATTTTAAGCCGGCCGCGCGGCTGCCTTGGCCCCCCCACCAAGGCAGCGATCTCTTCCCCTCCTCTTTGCACTCACACACTTCAACTCCACAGGGGGGATACGATGTACCTTTCCAAGACCAAACCAACGAGTACATTGCCTTCCACCCAATGAAATGTCTATAATAAGGAGTTGGGTGACTCCTTGCCTGATCCGCCCGGAAAATTGATTTGGCAAAATCGGCAACACCGTCCGTTTTTGTAGTTCTGGCCGCAGCCAGCGTGGAATCTCTGGAATCTCAGGCCAGCAGCCTGAACCTCTCACTGCCCAGCGGCGTCGAGATTCGCCTCGACTATCTGAGTGATTTTACCGACCTAGAAAACCGCCTCCGCCACTTTCTCAACCACTGGCGCTTTCCAGCCGTCATCGCAACCTGTCGGCGCGCTCAGGCGGGGGGTCAGTTCCAAGGGAGCGTCGAGCAACAGACGGATATCTTATCGGCGGCGGTGCGGGCTGGCTGCTCATGGGTAGATATCGAAATCGAATCGCTGGCTACGCACGGCGGCTCGTGGCTCGCTAAGCTTCATCCCGCGCGGATTATCGTTTCCTATCACAACTATCGTCAAACCCCGCCATTGGTCCGGCTCTACCGCCGTCTGTCGCGGTTTCCGGCTCACGTCATCAAAATTACCGGCTACGCACGAAACCTGAAGGACAACCTCGAATACCTTCGCCTCCTTACATCTCACAGCCGGCGTCGCCCGACTCTTGTGGCCTTCGCGCAAGGGCCTGGAGGCGTCGTTTCCCGCCTGCTTTCGCTGCGATGGGGATGCCCGTTCACCTATGCTTCCTCTCAGAAAGCGGTTGCCTCCGGCCAGTTATCCTTGGAGATTCTCCGCTCGGTGTACCGTATCGAGCACATCAATTCCCGAACGCAAATTTACGGCGTGGTGGGCAGCCACGCTTCAAGCTCGCTTTCGCCCGTCATGCAAAACATCGCCTTTCAGGCCAAACACTTGAACGCCGTGTATCTGCCGTGCGAGACGCGACGGATCAAGGATTTTCTCGATTTGGCGCGGGGTCTCGGCTTTGCGGGCTTCAGCGTCACCATGCCTTTCAAACGGGCTATTCTCCCCGAGCTTGATTGGGTTGACCCGTTGGCCGCGCGCATTGGCGCGTGTAATACGGTGGCCGTGCGCCAGGGCCAATGGATGGGTTGGAACACCGACGCCGCCGCGGTGGTGGAAGTGCTCACCAAACGGCTGCGGTTGCCCGGCGGCCAAATCCTGATTCTGGGCGCAGGCGGCGCGGCGTGCGCCGCGGCCTATGCGTTGAGTGCGGAAGGGGCCAAGGTGTTTATTGCCGCGCGCCGCGAATCGGCGGCCCGGCGACTTGCTCGCGCCATTTCCGCCCAAACCGTTCCGTGGGAACGCGCCGACACCCTCGAAGTGGATGCGGTCATCAACGCTACCCCCGTCGGCATGACCCCGCAGGCCGATTGCGCGCCGATTAATCTTGCTCGCCTGCGCGTTCGCGTCGTCTTTGATATGGTCTATTGTCCCACCGACACCCGCTTGCTCTCTGAAGCCCGCAGCCGCGGATTAGTCACCATTTCCGGAATTGAAATGCTGGTGGCGCAAGGCGCGCGGCAATTTGAAATCTGGACCGGCGAGTCCGCGCCCCGCGCCCTGATGGAACAAGCCATCCGCCAAACCCTCGCTGACAGACATTCTTCAGCCTGATCGCTGCTGACCTTGTGAAACCCTTTGAGGGCTTGCCCCTTCGCGTAATGCTGCTCCCGCGCCGCCCGCGAGACCATCATAAGCCTCGCCCGCTGGCACGCACCTCAGATGAGTGAACAGCCGGCGACCACGACGGCGCGTTGTTCGCCGCGGCCCGTTGCAATCATCGCAGCCATAAGATGAACCCTGCGCTGGGTATAAGATTGAAAATATTTTTTGCGGCCGCGGCCCGCCACCCATCCTCGTGCCGCACGGTCCTCTCGGCACAAGAAGGTTGCGCCGCCAGCCGTTACTGTGCAAGCAGAAAAGCGGCCGCGGACGCTTCAAACCGGCTTGATCGTACCTTACCGGTTGCGTCTGACGGAACGTTTTGCTGAACAAAAATCAGCGCTGAATTCATGAGCCCGCGGTCGGACTTGGGTATTATCCGCCGTTGGGGCTGCCACAACCGTCGCCGAGGTTTCGGCGCAAACCCAGTGAAAAGAAAGGTTGGTGCGAAAGGGGGGACTCGAACCCCCACCCCTTGCGGGACCAGATCCTAAGTCTGGCGCGTCTGCCAATTCCGCCACTTTCGCAAAACGCGCGGCTATTCTACCATTCGACGACTTACAATTTTTGAAATGCCAGCGAATCCCTAGCACGGGCCCGTGACATACTCCCTCGGCCCTAACGGAGTGAGTCGCCTCCCTGGCGGAGCCTCCGAAGCACCCGGTCAGGCGAGCCCAGCCCGGCGAGCGCAACGCCTGCCCAGCCGTCTGTGAGATTCAGAGTTCGCCACGCTTCATCTGGCCCATTAAGTAATCACATGAGCGCGCGCACAACGTCATAATCGTCAGCGTAGGGTTCTGACAGCCGGATGAAGGAAATGGGGCGCCGTCCATGACAAAAAGGTTCTTGACGTCATGCGATTGCTCAAACTGGTTAAGCACTGAAGTTTTGGGGTCGTTACCCATGCGCGCCACGCCGAGCTCGTGAATCGCCCAGCCGGGAGTGGTAGGCTTGGCGTAACTACGAATGTTCTTAGCTCCGGCCGCCTCCAGCATTTCGGCCATGGCGTTGGCCATATCCCGGACCATGGCAAACTCGTTATCACCGTATTTCATGTGAAAGCGCAGCACGGGAATGCCAAAGGTATCCACGGCGTTGGGGTCAATTTCGACGTAATTTTCATAGCGCGCGAGGGACTCTCCGAAACCGCCGAAACCGATCGTTACCTTGGGATCGAATAGAGCCTTTTTGAAGTAGCCGCCAAAGCCGCGCGCGTTCCAGTTGTAGTCCACGCCGCCGCCGCCTTCGTACCCGTAGCCACGGATGAAGGATTTAACCTTGGTGGAAGGATCAAAGGGCAAGTTCCGAAAGCGGGCGACGTAGAGGTCGGCGGGGCGCACGGGGCCATCCACGGTGGGCTTTTCATTGACGCCATCAAGCTCACCGGCAGCGCCCCCGCCCATTACGTTGTCCATCAAATAATGCCCGCTACTCCGTGCCGCAAAAATTTTGTAAGCTCCCCGCGCCGCCTATTTTCCTCCTTCAAATTTTTCTTTCCCCC
>JAJYNF010000042.1 GCA_021786455.1 Acidobacteriota bacterium | reverse complement strand
GCTTGTCGAAAACAGCTAAAATCCTGAACCGACCGCGGTCAACAACGCCTTCAATCGCGAACTCATCGCCCTCAATGTATTGCTCTGCCTGAATGAACTCGCTGCTCTCCTGGCGCAAGATTCTCACTTCGGGAGACCGAAGCAGCCTGCGGATGCGCTCAAACGCGGCAACGAACTCTGCGGGATGATCAGCGCGAATCACGCCGCGGCTCGCGGAAAGAGACAACGGCTTGAGTACGCAAGGAAACCCTACCGCTCGATGGTCGGAGTGATTCAGCCGCGCCGGATCCGCATCCACAGGATATCGGGCAAAAGCAGGTACCGGCAGACCGGCGCGCGCGAGTTTGCGGCGGGAAAGGTACTTGTCACGGCAGGTGTCTGCCGCTTCGGGAGGATGAAAGGGCAGGCCGAGGGCGGTCGAAGCCCGCGCCGCGGTGGGAGGGGTGCAATCGCCGAGCGCGACCATGCCTTGAAGCGGCGTGGCGCGCCCATAATCCACCACTCTTGCGGCAGCCTCGGAAGGGTTTTCAAACCTGAGAGGCAAAGCCCCGTCTTGCCACGGATCTTCGAGACGGTGACACCGGTCCGAACCAATGACAACGGAAACTCCGATGCTTTGCGCCGCTTGGACAAACTGGCGTGTCTGATAGCCCGTCGTCGTGGTCAACAACATCACCCGCCGGCCTGCCGCGGTTTGGGAATCTTTGCGACGCTTCAAATGATCCGCCTATGTGGCGATTTCGGGATCTAGCATACCGTCCCTTCCACGCCTCGCAGAATCTCCTGGTTATCCGCGGGGGATGGTTCACCCGAAACCGGCAAACGCGTGTCTGCCCTCAAACCAACGCCTGAGCGGGTTCGGTGGGGACCAACTGGTCCCGCATTGGTTCGGCTCAACAGTACCAGGGTTCGGTTAAATACGGAATTGCGGCGCGCGAAACCAGATCAGCAACCCCCGGCAGGCGCGGCACGGGCAAATTAAAGGTTTGGTGGGAGATTTTCCAGACGTCTTCGAAAATCTCACGCCGGGTCAGCCGACGTTTTTCACCTTCCATGACCCCCTTCAGAACGTCTCCGGCCAGAGCGTCCACTTCAGCATGAGGATTCCGCCAGGGATACACAAGCGCCTCTTCATCAAAAGGGCCGACGAGCCGCCGAATTTCCTCAAGCTCCAGCAACCGCGACCCCGCGGGAATCAGCAGCCGGATGGCGAGTTGGATGGGCGCTACTTGCTCGATCAAGTCAAGCTCCCCTATCCGTGCCAGCAGATTCTGGTAACCCGCCGGGGTGGTCCATGGCGTAAAGGCAACAAACGTAGGCGATAACGCGAGCCCCGCTTCGCGGCAAAGGTTAACCACGGCGACAAAATCGGCAAGCGTATGCCCTTTGGCAAGTTTCTGGAGAATGGCGTCCTCCACTGACTCGGCGGCGCTCGTTACCAGCACGCAGCCGGTTTCCCGCAACGTGCTGAGATGCTCGGCGTGGCGCAACAGGTGTTCGATTTTGATGGTTACATCATAGGTGAGTTTCGGGAACTCGCGATGAAGCGCCCGGGCGAGTTCGACGGCGTGGCGAATGCCGTTAAAGAAATCGGGGTCGCCGAAGGTAATGTGTTCGGCGCCAGCGGCAACCTGCCGGTGAATGTCTTCCAGCACCACTTCGCGTTGCACGATTCGAAAGACCCCGCGGTAAACCGCCACGATTGGGCAGTGGCGGCAAAGGTGCTTGCAGCCCCGGCTCGCTTCTGTGTAACCCACGACGCGTGGCCTGGCGTCGGGATGATTCAGATGGGCGTATTGGGCCAGCGGTGGAAGCCCGCGGCGCTCCGGCACGACAAACGATTGGCGCGCGAGCGAAACCACCGGCTCGGATTGGGCCGTCGAGCCGTTTCCAGCCAACCGTTGAACGATTGAAACCAGACCAGCTTCAAACTCCCCTCCCAAAATCGTTTCCGCCCCCTGCCCGCGAAGGTAAGCTTCGTTCACCGGCCCGTAAAGCCCGTAAAAGCAAATATGGGCACGCGGATTCAAGGCGCGAACCTGCGGCAATACTTGAAGCGCCAATCGCGTGGCCGTGTGCATCGGAACGTAGAAGCCAACGAGATCGGCGCTACGAACCGCGTCCTCTGGCAGCGCCTGCCGAGAGAGGTCGGCGCACTCGACGGATGCTCCCGCTTGTTCGAGCCATGCCGCCGGTGACGCCAATCCGAACGGTTGCCGTCCCAGCTCGTAGGTCGAGATTAGGAGAACCTTCATGCTCTCGCAGCCAAAAGTGTCTTATCACTGCTTCGACACCATCCATGATAGCAAATCGCTAACGCACCGCTCAAACCGGGCCACCGCCGCGCGCAGGCCGCCATGATAACTTGCCGGCGATGGGGGCCGCTTGCGCGTTGCCACTCTCCCAAGCGCGAATGATGGCGGTGGGCGAGCGGCTGGAGCATCAGCAGCACGGCACGACGCGCCGGGCAATGGGCAAATTCTCCGAGAAGAGCCTTCGCGCCGCTCAGCGCAAGCCTCGAGCGCCGAAAGGCGCCGGTGGGGACGCCGGCGCTACGGTCAGAGTTGTCACTATCTTTTGCAGGCGTCAGCCGGTGAATTGAGACGGCTACTGCTGAATAATCTCAGTGCCTGGGGGCGGATGGAAGGCGAAGGCGCTTGGGGCGAGGGGCGGGTTGCGCTCGATATGGCCGAAGCGAAAGTCCATGGTGCTGCCGTCCGAGTAGGTAAGGACGAGCCGACGGAGGTTCAGGCGGGTATCGAACTCCATTAGAACGCGACGGTAGCCCGAACGGGCGCCGCCTTTGGGGATAGCCAGCAGCACACGATTGCCGGGCGGGTGAGACAGGGCAGCGGGCGCATCCTTGATTTTGGAAAAGTACTTGCGAAGATGAAGTCGCATCAGCAGCAAGCGAAAAGGAACGCGATAATCCTCGCTCTTCTTCACTGAGGAACGATCGAGCTGGCCCATCGCGGGGAGATAAAGCAAAGCCTGCTTGCCGTCGGTGAGGAAGAGCTTGGCCTGGGGCTGAAGATAATCCCAACGCATGCGGCCGCCGCGGGCAAAGAGGACGGTTCCCGATTCGGTTCGCCGACTGCCTCCTGAAACATAGGTTTGGACGAAGCGGGCGCGCAAGGCTCGCACGCCGTTATAGCTATTTTCCACTTTGCGCAGGAAAGCGTGGAGCGGGAGGCTGGATACCCGGCTCGGAGCGGCTGAAGCTGGCGCGGCGCGGGGGAAAAGAGCGAAGGCTGCCAACGGGATAAATAAAAAAGCCGTAGTTCTACCGAGGATTGAGATTTGCATGTTGGAGTTGGATCCTCAATTTTTGGACGGCGGCGAGAGCCGCGGCGTTGCGCGGGTCCGTCAAGAGGCCGCGCTGATACTCTCGCAGGGCGGCGGCGTGGTGGCCGGCGGCGAGGGCGATGCGCGCGAGGCCAAAGTGAGCATGGTAGTCCAACGGGTAGAGCTTAATTGCCCTGCGATAGTTGCGCTCTGCGCCCGCGACGTCCCCTTGGCGCAGGAGCAAACCGGCTAGGCCGTCGTCAGCCGGGTAATTCGGCTCGACAAGGCGGGAGACGCGATATTGCTCCTCGGCCTGAGCGATTTTCCCTTCCTCGGCGTATATCTTGGCAAGATCGTTGTGGGTGGCCGGGAAAAGAGGAGACAGAATGGCCGCAGCCTCAAATTGCCGCTGCGCGGACGCGAGCTTTCCCTGCTTCTCATAAACGTTGCCGAGATTTGTGTGCGGATCCGTGTAGATCGGAGCAATACGCATGGCGAGGCGAAAATAATGCGCGGCTTTTTGATATTGTTTCTTCTGAGCATCATACAGGCCGAGATTGGAAAGCGCAATCGGATCGTGGGGCGTCAGGTCCAAAATCAGGCGCCATTGTTCGCCCGAGCAAGCATAGTTGCCCTCGTTCCAGCAAGTCACCCCCAGGTCGTTGCGAATGTGAGTGGCGTCGGGAGAGAGCTTTAAGGTTTCGGTGTAAAGGGTATGGTTGTTTCTCCAGACGTGATTCCTCCTGATAATCCGAATCACCGAGAGCACCGCTAAGGCAGCGGCGGCCAAAGCCAAGCCCCAGCGAAGCCGTGGACGCGCTTGAAGGGAACGCCAGAGCCGAACGGCGCCCCATCCGGCGCTCCAAGCAAAGCCGACCGACGGCAAATACAAGTAACGTTCAGCAAAAACATTGCCCGCGAGGAAGCGGGCGTCGAGCACTGGGCTGAGCGTCAGAAACATCCAAATCAGACCGAAGGAAGCGGCGCGCTGATGCCGCCATAGCCAGACGAAGACGGCGGCCGAGATCAGCAAGCCGAGGATTCCCAAGAGCACGTGGGGGTCATGCCAGCTCACGCTCTTGTGGAACATGTAGTAGGCGCATAATCGAACCGGCCAGAAGAGTTTTCCCAGATATTGGCCGACCAGCGCGATGGCAGAGAGGAAGATTTGATAAGTTGTGAGGCTGGACATTTGCAATCGAGGCGCGAACGCCCCCAGGAACCGCACCCGGAACAAAACGTAGGCCAAGTCCATCAGCCAGAGCAGGCCGTAGCGGGCAACCTTCTGGGTCAAAGACGTTTGTGAGCGGTCTTCCCGATAGAAGTGCTCGTAAACGGTGGCCAAGAGAGGAAAAGTCAGGGATTGTTCTTTCGAGAGAATCGTGAGGGCAAAGCTGGCGACCATGGCGAGTTCCGCCTTGGACGAGCGGCCTCCCTGGCCCGACGGAAGGCGGAGAAAAAACGCGAAGGTGACGAGGTAAAAGAAGGTGACTTCCAAATCCGTGACCGCGGCTATCCAATCCACGGCTTCCGTGTGAATGGGATGCAAGGCGAAGAGAACTGCCGCAATCAACGCGGGAGCGTCTTGGCCGAGCAGACGGCGACCCACTTGAAAAACCAGCAGCGTCACGCCGACATTCAAAAGAAGGCTTACCAAGTGAAATCCGTAAGCCATTGGGCCGAAGATTTGGTAACAGACAAGGTAACCGAGCGTCATCATCGGACGATAGTAGTTGGTGACGCCTTGGGCCCCCACGAACGACCAGACCGTAGTGCTAAAAACTTTTGGCAAGAAGCGCCAACTGCGGAGATAAGGGTTGGCAAGAATCTGGCGACTATCGTCATAAACGAAGCCGTTAAAAAGAGAATTCAGATAAGGCAGGATGGCGACGGCCGCCAGAATGACCCAATAGGCAATCGGGGCGCGGCCGAGGTAGTGGCCCCGATGGACCGCGACGGCCGGCTTTGCCGTGTTTTGAGCGTGGTCAGTCATCTTGACGGTGAGCCGTTCGGCTTCCGGCGGCGGGCCAAGCGAGCCTCAACCGCGCCGCGTCTTTTCTCATGCCGCCGGGGCCAATCGTCGGCTGCCGCAACCTGGCCAGCCAAGGTGGCCCACGAGCCTCGGCTTAATCCATCCGTCACTAAGGAAGCAAGCTCAAATCAACCTTCGAGTTTGGTGCCAAGCGCACTCGGCCGTCGGCTGAGAAAACATAGGGCGCGCCGGTGGGGTCCAAGGGAATTTTGCGAAGATAACCGGCGGAGACCATATCGCTAAAAGAAGACGGCAAGTGGCCGGTTGCGCGCCGGTACCTCTGGACGAGCCGGGTTAACGTTAAAATCTGCTGCTCGGCGTCGAGGGCGGTGAGGTGGGCGAGGGCGCTGGCCCGCACGTCTCGGGTCTGCGCGGTCTGGTAAATCTCCGCCCAAAGCAGGCGGGAGGTGTTGATTTCTCCTCCCTTGGCGGCCACCGCGGCCGCCATGGTTTTCATCCAGACGTAAGCGCCCGGTTGGCGACTGCCCGTCTCGAAGGCATGCGCCGCCATGGGATAATCTTTCAGGTCCCAGTAGTAGGTGAAGCCAAGGTCTTCCCACAGGCGCCAGTAACCGGGATTGGCCACGATGCCGCGCCGAATGAGTTGAAGCGCCGCTTGGGGTTCGCCCGCGCCGTGGGGAGACTTTTCCGAAAGGAAGATGGCGCCAAAGCGATAGGCAATCAGCAAGTGCGGGTCAAGGTCCGTGGCGGTCCGCAATAAGTCTCCCAGAAGCGGGTAGTGCTTGGCGCCAGCTAGTCGCCTCCTCCCGTAGTATTGTACGGCTCGCGTCCAATAGAGGTCTGCCAGCAGGCCGTTGTAGCCAATTGCCCAGCGGCGGAGAACATGGCCGGAAGTGAAATACAGCGTGGTTTGAGTGGCCGGTAACCGCTTGAGCCCGCGGTCTATCGCTCGCTGGAGCGGCCAGAGCGCGGCGAACGCTCCGAGCACGATCAAACCGCAGACCGTTTGGATCCGCGCCCTGGGTTTCGAATTCACGGACTCGGAGCTCAACGGAATTCCTTGGCTTCGAAAATCAACACCGCGGCGGCAACCAGAATCGTGACGTACAACAAAGCATAGAGCGAGTTTGCCGTCACAAGATAACGCGGCGCGGCGATGCCGTGAGCGGCTTTGGAAATCGTTTGAAAATCGTGGAAGTTCGGCAGCAGATAGTACAGCGCCGCCGTCAGCTTGCCCAACAGCGCGTTTCGGCTTTCCCGGCCGAAGCCTCGAATATCAGAGAGGAAATTGCCGATGACATAAATACAAAACGTAAAAGTCGCGGAGAGAATAGGCGTCGTGACCGAGGAAAAGAGCAACGCAACGCCCACCACCATTGCAAATTCGAGCAGGATAAGATAGATGCACTGCAAGGCAACCCAGTCGGACGGCGTCAGCCCGCGCTGCAGGTAAAACAGGGCTGCGTAAAAACCCACAGTCATGACGGCCGTGTTGATGGCTAGGGTTAAAAGCAACCCGAGGTATTTTCCGATAATGAATTCAAACCTCGCCACCGGCTTGGAAAGGATGTTGTAAATCGTTCTGCGTTCGATTTCCTTCGAGACCAGGCCAATGCCAATGAAAATGGACATTAGCAGGCCAAAAACGCTAATCGAGCTCAGGCCCAGGTTCACCAGCATCATCTTATCCACGCCGATGGAGATGCTGCCGAATAAGACCGCTGCCGCGATTAACAGCAACGCAAAGCCGATCAAGTTGTAAAGCACCTTCTCGCGGACCGATTCCTTGAAGGTGTGGAGCGCGATGGTCGAAATCCTGGACAACATACAACCTCTCAGCGGGCAACCGGCTTGGCCTCTGGAGCAGCTTGGCCGGGATCGTCCGACGCGCCAACTTGCTTCATGAAATAATCTTCGAGCGATATCCCCACGGGGTTTAGAGAAATCAATTTCGCGTGGAGAGCGAACACCGCTTGCAGGCACTTCTCGACGTCGGACGGCGTAGAGAGCACCGCGCGCACTCGAGCTCCCGTGCGAATCGGGGACGGACAGAAAGGCGCCACGGCGCGAAGCACCTCGGGAGATGGATTCTCTAAAACGATTTCGGTAGCGGAGGTGTCCGATTGCAGGAGGGCGTGAAGCTCGCCACATCCGTGCAACCGGCCGCGATTGAGCACCGCGACTCGGTCGCACAAGGTCTCAGCGTCCGGCAAAATATGGGTCGAGAAAAAGACGGTCTTCCCCTCCGTCTTGAGCTGGAGGATAAGGTTTCTCACCTCGCGGCGCCCCAACGGGTCCAGGCCGGACAACGGCTCGTCGAGGAAAATAAGTTCGGGATTGTTCACTAAGGCCTGCGCAATACCCCCGCGCT
>JAJYNF010000178.1 GCA_021786455.1 Acidobacteriota bacterium | reverse complement strand
GGTTACGACTACGCCCGGGGTGAATACACCACGGCTAACGCAACGCAATTTCCGCACGGCATGTGGAGCGTGGAACACAAGATCTGCCGCCTCGGATTGGTTCCGGGAATTTGGACGGCGCCCTTTGAAGTCTCCGACCGTTCCTGGGTTTACGAGCGCCACAAAAACTGGCTGGTCCGCGATGCTCGAGGGCGGCCGATTTTCATCGGTTATGTCTCCCGTCACCACGAACGGCTTTACGTCCTCGATACGACCAATCCTGGCGCCCAAGCCTATCTTCGCCGGACCTATCGCATTCTGACGCGCCAGTGGGGCGTCCGCTATATCAAGCTGGATTTCATGGATTCCACGGCCATCGAGGGTTATCGGTACCGGCCGAACACGACGGCGCTCCAGGCGCAGCGAATCGGCCTCAAAATTATCCGGCAAGCCGTCGGACCCCATGTGTTGCTCGATAAGGACGGCAGCATGATGATGAACCCCGTAGGCTACGTCAACGAGGGCCGCATTGCGCCGGACATGGGACATTCCTTTCAAGCGAGCAAGGATGGCGACCCGAATATTGCGGCGCGCTTCTATATGGACAACAATTTCTTTGTCAGCGACCCAGACGCCTTTTCGGTTTCCAAGGAGGTCGAGCCGCAGCAGCATTGGCACGAATCGAAATCCGGCTTGACCTTGCATGAAGCGCAAGTTCAGATCGTGCTGGCTGCCTTGGCCAGCGGAATGTTCGAAATCGGCGACGATCTGCCAACCCTTGGCTCGGAGCCCCATCGCTTGGCGCTGGTCGAGAACCGGGAAATTTTGGACATGAACCGCCTGGGACGCCCCGCCCTGCCGCTGGATTTGATGACCTTCCGTCGGCAAGAGGGAGAGCCGAGCGTGTACTTCTTACGTGAAGACGCGCGGCAGGCGATGCTCGCGGTCTTCAACTGGTCAGATCGTCCGCTTTCCCACGCCTTCACCCTCGCGGGCCTTGGCCTTCCGGATTCTCATCCGTTCGAGGCTTACGACGTATTGAAGAAGGATGCGCCGATCCCAATCGAAGGCGGTACGCTGAAGATCGTGAATCAAGCCTCTCGCTCGGTCCGCCTGATCAAATTGGTGGACGCATCCATTCCGGCGCGAGCGCCCGCCGTGATCACCGAGGTTCCAACTTCTGCCAAGGCAGGAGTACCCGTCACCTTCAGCGCTTCATCCGCCGGCAGCCCCGTCCACGCGGTGTCCACTCAGTGGAATTTCGGAGACGGAACGGAAGCGGTGGGTCGGAAGCTTCAACACACGTACACCGCGAGTGGAACTTACACAATTAATCTGACCGTTCAGGGAATCGAGGGAATCTCAGCCCACAGAACCTTTGTAATCAGGGTGACCGGCTTTCCGACGACCCGGTTCCACCTTTCGCGCAATCGCCGCTACAAGGGATCTTCCATCAGATAGTTTTGCCGCGGCGTAAGTTCTTTGCGCGCTGGAGATCCAAAAGATAATCCCCGTCAAGCGGCGAGGAAGGTCGAAAGGAAACCTTGACGGTCTTTTTAAGGCGACCTGCGTCCCATGCTTTACGCGTCACCTGGGTCGCCATCTGCCGGGGCCATTGTTGCTCTTGAGGAACAGCGGTAAACGACACGGCTTCTTGGATGCGCGAGCCGCTGCGTTGCCAATATTCCCGATGACGAAGGTCAGGAATTCTCGAAAACCAGAGGAGCGTCAGAAGGAAGGCTTTAGTTGGGAGCAGACTCAGAAGCGCGGCCTGCATTGGGAGCAACGCACTGGATGAAAGCTTCGACCAAGGGCGGATCGAAGTGGGTTCCGGCGCACCGCTGGAGCTCGGCCAAAGCAGCCGCAAGAGTCCGGCCGTGCTTGTAAGCGCGGCTGGAAACCATCGTGTCAAAAGAGTCGGCAACGGTTAAAATGCGCGCGCCGAGCGGGATATTTTCCCCCCGAAGCCCGTCCGGGTAACCCCGCCCATCCACCGTTTCGTGGTGATGACGAACCATGAGGCGGATGCGGTTCATCCCTTTGCCTTTGAGTGGGCCTAAAATCTTCTCGCCCAGAATGGTATGGGACTTAACAGTCTCGTACTCATCTTCGGTCAAGCGCGAGGGCTTATTGAGGACCTGCTCGGGGATACCGATCTTTCCAATGTCGTGCAGGATGCCCGCCAAGCGAACCTCTTCTACTTCAGCTTCGGACAATTGAAGTTGGCGAGCCAGTTGAACAGCTAGGCGTGAAACCGACTGCGAATGGCCTTGCGTATAGTGATCCTTGGCGTCAATAGCAAAGGCGAGGGCAGTGACCGTGTCCATGAGTGATGCGACTTGCCCCTTGGCCGATGGCGCAGCTTCCTCGATCTGCTTCAGATACTTCTCGAAGGCATCGGGGCCGGTTGAGAACAATCGCTTGACCGTGACTCCCCAATACGCTTCGAGCAGCTTTTGCTCCCACTCCGCTTTGCCCGACGCGCCAGCCCGCCCGGCGACCCGCACGCAGTTGCCTTTGGCGTGCTTGGCCAAAAACATGCCACCATCCGCTACCCGCAGGAGCTCGTCGGTCGTCGCTCCGTGCGCCGGGAAGGCTGCGATGCCGAAGCTCGCCGTGACGCCGTAGCTCGCCAGATAGGGGTCCGAAGCTAAACTTGCGCGTAGCCGTTCCGCCAGTATTTCCGCCTGCTCTGTGGTAGTCTCGGGCATCGAAATGGCGAACTCATCCCCGCCGTAACGGGCTATCACGTTCACTTGGCGCGTGCGGGAAGCGAGCAGGCGGCCCACAGCCACAAGCACACGATCACCCTCCAAATGGCCAAAGCGGTCGTTCACGCTCTTGAAGCCGTCCAGGTCCAGCATAATGATCGAAAAGGGATGGCCAGTGCGTGGCGCGCGCCGCCATTCAGCCTCGAGCGCTTCCATAAAGAACCGGTGGGTTTTGAGGCGCGTCAAAGCATCGGTGATGGCCTGCTCCTGCCCCAATTGCAGTGATTCCCCGCTGTGGAGCGCCAAGGCCACCTGGTCCGCCAGCGTTCGGAGGATAAGAATGTCCTGCTCCGAAAAGCTGTTTTCGCGCAAACTCTCGAGTGAAAGCACGCCCAAAACCTCTGCCCCGTAACGCACTGGCAAGGCTATGGCTGACCGTACCCTCGAATCAATCGGAACGTACCTCGGCTCAGCCGTCGCTTCATTGGCAAGGGCTATTTCGCCTGTTTCGGCAGCAAGGCCGGGGAGCCCTTGGGAGATTGGAAACCGCTGGCCGACAAGGTTTTCGGCATAACCTTCCTGAGCCTCGACCAACAAACCCTCGCGCTTTCGGGCGAGCGTCTCAAACCGCACCATGTCGCACGCGAAGGCGGTTCGGATTTGACGGCAGAGGTTCGATGTCAACTCCTTGGGGCTGAGCGTAGCGGCAGTGGTCCGCCCAACCTCGTTGAGCAAAGCAAGCTGGAGTTGTCGCCGCTGCTCCCGCTCCGATAGGCGGGTGTTTTCGAGCGCCGCTCCAACCTCCCGAGCCAGCACTTGCAGGAGGTGAAATTGGCGCTCGTCTAAAGCATCCTCCCGCTCGTAATCCGCTGCCGCAAACACTCCCACCGTGCCGTCTGAAAAGTGGATCGGGACGCCGCACCAGAACCTAAGCTGCGGGTCCACTTGAGGAATGCCAAGGCGCGCAGCCGCGTTGCGAACATCCCGCCCAATTATCCAGGGGGCGCGCGAGCTCAGAACTCGCTCGCTTAGACCTTTGCCGGCAAGTTCCTTGCGCAGGCGCTCTGCGCCCTCGCCCTCGACCGCCGCCAGAGTCTCGGTGTGCCCGTCCGCCGCATCCTGAAAGGAAATCCAGAAGTTCCGCACGCCCAAAAGCGCCGGCAGTTCCCGCTTCAGAATCCCAAATTGCTGGCGGAGGTCAGAGTTGGCTCCGAGTTTCTCCCCCACTCGGCGCAGAACCTCCATCTCCTCTTTTTGACGCTGGATGAGCCTTTGGAGGGAGTGGTTTTCGAACGCGGTTGTCACTGGATAGGCCACAGCTTCAAGCAGCCGCAGCTCGCTCGGCGAAAATCGCCGGGGCCGATCCGATCCCAGAATCAGCACGGCGCGCGGCCGCTTTTCAGCATTCAGGCCCAGAACGACTACCGAGCGGAAGTCCTCCGTAAATAACGATTCCATGAGCGACGCAAAGCCAGGATCCGATTCCCCGGATTCAAAGGCGTCGCCTCGCCGCAAGTCGGGCATAACCATCATTCGGCTCCAGTGGTCGGCCCTTTCCAGCAGGTAGTCACAAAGTGGAGCCTGTGAAAGTTGCCGAATCGCCGAATCTGACATCCCGCAGCCGAAGGTGCAAGCGAATCCCTTGTTGTCCGGAGACGCCACGCCAACAAAGCCACGATTCAGGTCCATAGATTCGAGCGCGGCCCGGAGCATCGGTTCCAGGTTCTGGCGTGAGTCACAGGGCGTTGCGATGCGGCCACTCAGATGATAGAGCTTGGAAAACTTCTTAACGGCCGTTTCATGGCGCCGCGCTTGGCGTTTGGCGCTCAGCCGGCGGCCTGCCGCAAAAGCGGCGGTCCCTGCCACAGCCAGAACCGGCACAACAACATTCAGCGGAATACAGTTCATGATGTCACCCACCGGACGCCTTTATGCTCACAGTCCAACCTGTGAACTTTTGGCCTTACCATGAAAGTAGAGAACCCTCCTTCTCCACTGGCGTTGATCCGATGGGGAAAACAAGGATATACTCCTCCATTCTATGCTGGCCTTGCCCCTACCCGCAAGCCCAACTTAATCCAAGCAGTGTTGAACTGAGTGTAACGGTTCTGCCGGCCCATGTCAATAGCAATCTAAGCCCGAATTCGTAAGTTGAAGTGCATCTGAGCGGTCATATCGGGTCATAAGGACCTCCGATCATGCCTCCGTTTCCGGCTGAAGTTCCAACTTGCGCGAAGTTGGAACGGGATACGCCCATAGGTTGTCGAACAGCGAGTTGCGTTTCTCCAGGCCGCCGATAAATGGAGCACCGTTCGATGACCCGCACGCCCCAGGATGGCTCCGCAGAGGAAAACTTGCACCCGCAAGCTGGAATTCCGCCAGCAGATTGAACAGCATCAGAATGCCCAGGAAAGCCGCCTCGGTGGCGAAGAACTCCTGCCGGCAGAAATTGTCGGCCGCCAGGTCGGACTTCAGCTCCTCGATCCGTTGCTCCACGCAAGCCCGCGGATTGTCGTCGCGCCAGACCCCCTCCGGCGCCTCAGCCCGATTGCTCACGAAGATTCGGAAGGTATAGCCGGGCACCTCGAACACCTTTCGCCCCAGCGAAGACTTCTTCTCACGGATTTCTTCCCCTATCACGACGAAGCGCCGGGCGCAATCCCAGCCCAGCAGGGGTAACTGAAATTCTCCCACCGCATAGACAGCATCCATCGCTCGCCACTGTTGGACCCGTGCCGCTTCCTGCTTCAGCCCGCGCGTCAGCCGCGCCACCACGGCCACCAGAAATGCCGTGAAGATCTCGCCCGCCGGGATGGCGTTGTTAGACTTCAAACCCACGGGCACCTCTCGGCGGATCCGCTCAGCAAACCCGATCCGCTTGAGAAACTCAACGAACACACTCGACCCGCCAAACGGCGTCACTGTCCGCGGCGTCTGCCGCAAAACTACTTTGTTTTCTCCCCAAAGCGCGCTAACTTTTCTCTGCACTGTTCTGTTCCTCCGTCGATGCTTTCTAAGCAACTCCAATCTAACGGAACGGAACAGTGCCCCTCAATCTACGAATTCGGGTTGAACACTTTGTCCCAATTCGCAAACTGAATTGGTAGCAAATGGTAGCAAAAGCGCGGAAGGAGTAAGGCTAAGTGATTGAAAGATTTGGTGCCGCGGGACGGAGTTGAACCGCCGACGCCAGCCTTTTCAGGGCTGCGCTCTACCACCTGAGCTACCGCGGCGACCGAGACATGATTTTCAGATGGATTGGGAGCCGTGTCAAGAAATGTTGAACGGCTCATCGGCAACATGCCATAGTCAGAGCGGGATGGATGCCGGGCAGCGGCGGCGATGAAGCTGGGCCACGACCGAGTGTAGGGAATCGGGTGATGACGTGGTCTAATCACTCTTTGGCTGACCCAAAGGGGCATTGCGGGCTATGAAGTCGGGAGGTGTCGCTCCGTTTCGACCCATCTGAAGGCTCCCAATGCGGTGCATCCGGTCAAGATGCCCGTGGCCGAAGTGTGACGATTGGAACATGCTGAGCGCAGGCAGCACGCAGGAACGGCCGTAGCGCCATGCGGCCTCCGCAAGCGCAAATTGCGCCTACGCGAGTAGAACGTGCGGTCGTCAGTGGTTCGAGAGCGCGCGGTGGGAAACCCTGCGGTGCGGCGCGAACGGCTTGACCTACTGAAGATTCCCTCAGTACAATTTCTGTGTTGGTGAACAGGATATGGGCGTAGAACGACACGGACGGGGCCCTCGATTGGCCGTAGTGCTGGCCGCGACGTTGAGCTTGACTTCCGCCTACCCGGCGCTGTGCTCGGTGAGGTGCGAGTTCGGAAGTTGCCCGATGCAGTCGCCGATGGCGAACGCGGAGCATTGCCGTCGGCATAGCGCGGGGCCGCGCAGCGCGTTTCCCCACCGGCCCGACTGCGCTCGGCACGGCCACTCAACCATTTTTTCTTCGTCTTTCCTTGACCCGACCGTAGCGATTCTTCCGTTGCACCTCCTCAGCCCAGGCGCGACGGCTCCGGCAGCGCGGCCGCTTTCGCTCACGGCTGCCTTCCGCTCACGAACCTCGCACGGACCTCCGAGTGCAATGACCGGAAGAGAACTCTGCCTGAAAGTATCCTCCCTTCGGATTTAACCCTCCTGCCCGTCCGGCCGGACGGCCGCGCGGGAACGCGTCTCTAGGCTCCTGACAAGCTATTGAAAAGCGTTTCGTGAGAGCGGGCGTCAGCGCGCGGCATCAGCCGCGCCGAAAAGCTCCCATTTGATCTCGAGGAATGAATTGCTCCGCGGCGCTTCGGGCACGCTTGAAAGGTGTCCTGACGAGGACGGCCACGCGAGAGCGTCAATCCATCACGAAACAGGAGAACACTGACATGCGGAAATTCCTCTTGGGCATAGTAACGGGCCTCGCTCTGGCGATCGTCGCCGTATTCGTCTTGGGGATGGGAGCCCTGATGTATGTGGAGGCGGGACACGTTGACCCTCGCGCCGACATCCCACCCTCCTCATTCGAGAAAAAGCGCGCGATGGGGGCTTTGGATGCGGCGCTCGATCGGTACGCTCCCCAATCTAAGGATCCTATCCAACCGACGGCGCCAAACCTGGCCCGCGCGGCAAAGCTCTACGGGACGTACTGCGCCAAATGTCATGGGGCGATGAATAGCTCCGAGACGGCATGGCGGGTCCGTCTCTACCCGCCGGCACCGCAGTTTCCAAAGGAGCCGACGGACATGGAGGAATTCGAAAATTTCTATGTAATTAAACACGGGGTTCGATGGACGGCCATGCCGGCGTGGAGCGACCAGTTGAGTGACCAGGATATCTGGGGCTTGGTTACGTATCTCAATCAAATGAAGAAACCCGGAGCTTCGATGCCGAGGATGAGCCGCAGCTTGAATCCATCGGCCGAAGGAACCGCAGAAAAAGGAGCGAGGTAATGAGCAAAAGCCGATGGGGAATCGCCCGGCTGAGCGCCGGAGCAACGGCAGGCGCGAGGACGGCCATCCGTCTCTTTCTTGCGCTTATTGCGGCGGCTACGG
>JAJYNF010000342.1 GCA_021786455.1 Acidobacteriota bacterium | reverse complement strand
TGGTTCTCAAAAAATCGAAGGCGCATATATCGTGGGCGTAGCGCCATTAAGCAATCAGCAATCTATTATCGTTTATAACCACCACGCTCACTACGATAATTGGGAGTTTTTAGGGATTCCCGGCGTGCCCGGCTCGGTGATTCGGCCTGTTTTGATCCCAGGCTTGGCGATTCCCTCAGCTCCAGGGCAACCCGGCGAGGCTTCGCCTGCTGGAGCCCCCGCCCCTCAAACTCCTTTCATGCCCCCTTTGACTTCGGGCGGCGGCCCGACCTAATGCTTCGGCCCTCCAAACTGACCTCATGAAGCAATGTTTCGGAGCGACAGAGGGAGGTTGGTGAGATCAAGCCGTGGACATTCAGGCCATCGGACGCCGGCGGGGACTGCGCGTCCGAGTGAACCATGAGGACGAAAATTGCTAACCCAAAACGTCCCGCGCCTTTTCCCCGCCGGAACGGGTGACAGGCTTGTTTTCAACGCGGAGGGAGGGCCCAAGCATCTCCAGGAGTCGCCGCTGCTCGCCTCGCAATCGCGTGGGGACAACAACCTCAACCCCTACGTAAAGATCTCCGCGCCCATGGCCATTCAACGAAGGCATGCCCTTTCCCCGCAGCCTAAAAACCGCGCCGGGCTGAGTACCCTCGGGAATTCTGAGTTTTTGGGTACCATCCAACGTCGGGACAGCAATTTCAGCTCCCAGGGCAGCCTGCGTGACCGAAACGGGAATCGTCATGTAGAGATCGCCGCCCCGCCGTTCAAAGTAAGGATGCTGACGGACGTGCAACACAACATAGAGATCTCCCGGATGACCACCCCGCAGGCCAGCCTCGCCTTCCCCAGACACTCGCAGACGTGTGCCTTCATCAACCCCGGGGGGAATCTTTAGGTTGAGAATCTTTTCGCGCCGCACCCGGCCCTCGCCGGCGCAATCTGGACAAGGGTCGCGGTTTACCTGGCCGGTCCCTTGACACTGCGGACAGGTTCTCGAAACAACGAAAAAACCCTGGCTGTGGCGGATCTGGCCCCGCCCAGCGCACGCAGGGCAACTCGCGATCGCGCTGACGCTTCGGGACCCGCTGCCGTGGCAGCTTCCACAAATCTCGTTGCGGGGAATTTTGATTTTGGTATCGAGCCCAGAGGCTGTTTCTTCAAAGGAAATCTCTAGTTCGTAGCGAAGGTCGGCTCCCTGCTCAGCGCGAGTGTGCCGCGGGCGCGCGCGGCCGAAAACTTCCCCAAAATCGAAAAAAGACCCGAAAAGATCTTCGAAATCCGAAAAAATCGTCGCGGACACATCAGACCCGCCGGTTCCGGATGAGCTGACGCCAGCGAAACCGTAACGATCGTAAGTGGCTCGCTTCTCAGAATCTGCAAGCACCCCGTAGGCTTCGGTAATTTCCTTAAATTTCTCCTCCGCCTCTGCCTTGCGCTCAGGATTGCGGTCAGGGTGGTATTGCATGGCGAGCTTGCGATAGGCGCTCTTGATCGTTTGCTCGTCCGCATCTCGGGCAACGCCGAGCACTTCGTAATAGTCACGCTTTGCATTCAAGGGTCTAACCTCAGCGGTTCTCCACGCACCGCCGCTTTATGGATTCTACCCAGGCCTTTAACCCATTCGCCCTGCGCTAGCTGCCGCCGTTGTCGGCCTCATGCCGGGTCTGGACGGCGACTTTGACCACCGCCGGGCGTAGCAAGCGTTGCCGCAA
This sequence comes from Acidobacteriota bacterium, assembly GCA_021786455.1. GTDB lineage: Bacteria > Acidobacteriota > Terriglobia > UBA7540 > UBA7540 > JAKCCV01. The sequence continues at coordinate 6,048 of JAJYNF010000342.1, read as the reverse complement.
TTTGTAACCGCGCTGCAATTCTTCTACGATTTGCTGGTCGCGGTAGTCCGGACCCTCCACCGTCTCGACCGCCTGATGGACGTGCGGATCAAACATTTTGCCCTCCGTCGGTATCACACTAACGCCGGCCCGCTCCAACACCTCCAAGAGACCGCGATGAATCAGTTCCATCCCATCATAAAAGTGGGGGGGGATTTTATTGTCCGGGTGTTTCAGCGCCCGCTCCAATGAATCGAGCGTGGGAAGTAACGCTCGGATAAGATCGGCTGTCGCGTGCTGTAAGAAATCTTGCTTTTCCCGCTCCATCCGCTTGCGGAGATTTTCCAGTTCAGCCTGTTTGCGCAAGAGCCGGTCAAAGAGTTCCTGCTTCTCGGCCTCGAGCTTTCTGCAAGCAGCCGCCAGGCCCGCTCCGGAATCCGAGCCCGCGGGCGCAATGGGTGGATTCCCGTCACCTGTTCTTTGCGCTGCGGGCTCGCCCTCGGGTGCTGGCATCTGCTCGTTTCCGGTCACTGTCTTCTTGTTTGACATCGAAAATTAAATGCGGTGACTTCCCGACTCTTCATGCTGATCCTGCCGAGACGCGTCGGACAACCCGAGCCGCGCGGGCAGCGCAACTCAGTTGCAGCTCAACACTTGGCTGCACCGGTGCGCGACGTAGCCAACAGCCGGCACCGCGCGACCGTATTCCATCCGAGTCGGACCGACCACCGCTAGAGCGCCGACGGTGCGCATCCGGTATTGGAGTGGCGCAACCACCAACGCGCAGGATTGCATTTCGCGCGCCGGGTTTTCTCGACCGATAAGCACTTGGACGCCGACATCGGAACAGGCGAGGCACGAGCTCAAGATTTCTGTGAGTCGAGCCTTCTCTTCAAGAGCGGCCAGGAGGCTACGAATGCGATGGACGTCTCCAAACTCGAGTTGGTTAAGAATGCGCGCTGTTCCCTCAACAAAGAGGGCACCCGGTTGGCTGTCGCCGAACGCGCCCTCTTTCAGGAGCTCGGTGATACTGTCTAGCAGGGCGTCGGCAAACGCACGGGAGTCCTCTGCTCGCCGCAAGATCTCCAGCCGGAGCGCCCGCAGCGACCACCCGCGGAACTTCGCATTCAGATGGTTGGCGGCACGGTCGAGCTCTTCCTGAGAAACCTCTAAAGACATGCGAATGATCCGGCTCTCAATCAGCTCCGGTTTAGAAACAATGACCACCAGAGCACGGTTGTCAGACAATTTAACGAACTTGACGTGCTCGAACAGCTTCTCATCAACCGCCGGACCGAGCGCCAATCCAATACCATTCGACGCCTTAGCGAGAATGTGCGAGGCCGAGGCCATCATTTCCTCGGGAGGCGCTCCTTCCATTGGCAAATGCTTATCAATGTAAGTCTCCATACCCAAAGGAAGGCGGTCCGTAAGGACAATCCGGTCCACGTAAAACCGATAAGCTTTTTCGGTTGGGACCCGCCCCGCGGAAGTGTGGGGCTGCGCTAGAAAACCCTCCGCCTCTAGCTCGGCCATAACATTGCGGATCGTTGCCGGGCTTAGTGTTTCGCTCACTTCTGGCGTTACCGCTTTCGACCCTACCGGCTGGCCATTGGCAATGTATTGGCGAATGATTGTCACCAGTACATCGCGCCGTCTGGCTTCATGGTCGTGTTCGCTTCTCATTGCCTAAATAAGCCCAAATTTATCAATGAAATAGCATCAATATCATCTTTCATCTTATCACACTAGAAAGTTGTGTCAACTGGGGGTTGAATTGAAGGTTCAAAGGTTCTATGCTGGGTTTAGGAGTTCTGGGAGATGACCATGCAACAATGGAAAATCATACCCTTTACCTTGGCAGCCGGCGCGCTGGCTGCGATGGCGTGTGCCCAAGGAGTCAGGTTTCGAGTCGCTGCCCCCCCCACGCAATCCTTCCGAGGGCAAGCCGGGTTCCCTCGCGCGGAGTCTCGATTGCCCTCTTTGGGCCTTGCAAGCCAGCCCTTGTCGGCTCCTAGCCCAAGACACCCTACTCCGCTTCCTCAGCCCGGAATGGCCTCGCCAACAAACGGGTTTAACCCCTCTTCGATTCTACAGCCGCAACCGCCGACTCGATTCCATTTCATCAATCCATTTAACGCTTTTTATCCGTACAGCGCTTATGGCAGCTTTTACCCCTGGAGTTATTCCGCGCCCGGATATCTGCCTTATACCAACCCCTACGCCTATCCTTATGGCAATGTGCCCTACGGTTATGAAAGTTATCCCGGGTACGGGAACCCTTACGAAAGCCCTTATTCAATGCAAGCGCCTCCTCAACAACCGCAATTGTTCCGGGCCGGTGTGCCGCCCAGGCCGGGAAGGGAAGAGCGAAGTAACCACTCGACGAAGCCCGCGCGTTCGGGGAAGAACGAGGTGATGGCAATGCCTGAAGCGAGCGTCCTGCTCGACGGCAAGGCAGAACCGGAGTCCTCGATGACGCATCCCCTGACCGTCGGCTCCGGGCTGCACACCCTCGTGATCCGCCCCCGGATAGCTCCAGGGAGAAAGTGAGTTTCAACTTCGGCGAGCAATCTTTAGCTCAGTGTTCACCGCGCCCCGCAAAGACTCAGCGTCCTGGGTAGAGTGACCCTCGCAGGTATCAGACGGAATAGTTGTTGGTCGTGCCCGTAATTTACTGTAAAATAGCGGCTGGGTGGTGGGCGATAGAGGACTCGAACCTCTGGCTTCCACCGTGTGAAGGTGGCACTCTACCGCTGAGTTAATCGCCCGCGAAAACCAAGCTAGCAGATTTTGCGCGGCCCGTCCAGATGTGGCGCGACGCCCAACCGAAACCGATGGACCCCATGCCTTCTACCAATCACATCACCGCTCCGGCCGAGCTTCTCCAGCGCGTGCAACAATCCGTCGAAAGCGTCATCCGCGGAAAGCGGGAAGCGGTGAAATTCACCTTGGTGGCTTTGATCGCGCGCGGCCATTTGTTGATTGAGGACGTGCCCGGTGTGGGTAAAACGACGCTCGCGCACTCGCTGGCACGCTCTTTTAACTGCACCTTTCAGCGAATCCAATTCACCTCGGACATGCTCCCTTCGGACGTCATCGGGATCAGCGTTTATAACCAGCAGACGCAGCAATTTGAATTTCGACCGGGCCCCGTGTTTGCCAATATCGTGCTCGCTGACGAAATTAACCGCACAACCCCCAAAACTCAGAGCGCCCTGCTCGAAGCGATGAATGAGTCGCAGGTAACCGTGGACAACCGCACCCACCCGTTGCCGCGGCCATTCATGGTGGTGGCCACGCAAAATCCCATCGAGCATCACGGAACCTATCCTCTGCCCGAGTCGCAGCTTGACCGGTTTCTGATGCGCCTTCGGATCGGGTATCCCCCCACAGAAAGTGAGAAGGAGATCCTGCGCAACTTTGCCGCCAATGACCCTTTGGGCGCCGTCGAACCCGTGATGAGCGCGGAGGAGGTTATCGAGCTGGAAGAGGCGGCGCAGAACGTTACGGTGGACGATTCCTTGGTTGAGTACTTGCTTGCCGTGGTGGAGAAAACCCGCCGCCACGAACACCTAACGCTCGGCGTCAGTCCCCGTGGGTCCATGATGCTCTTCCGGGCCGCGCAGGCGCTCGCGCTCGTCGAAGGCCGCAGCTACGCCATTCCGGATGACTTCAAGCGTTTGATTCTCCCGGTCTTTGCCCATCGTTGCGTCGTGAGCTCGCGTTATGCTTCGACCCTCCGCAGGGCTGACCAGGCCGACGCAATTCTTCAGGAGATTATCGAATCCATACCCGTCCCCTTGTAATGGAAAGGGGCTGACTGCAACCTTCAAAAGCACCCGTCGCCAAGCCTAGCCCGCTTTGAATTGCCTTAATTTGCCCGCGAACTCTGCGCGCGATGCGAGAGTGCGGCTTGTGGAATTAGTCAGCCCATGCCAAATAACCCGGCAGCATGAGATTCACCAGGGGAATAAGCATAAGAATGCCGCACCATTCCGGCTTTTGGCGAGCCTTAGCAATAGCCATCCATACGACGACCGTGATGACAAGATTAACCAGCGGCAATAAAAAAAGGACGATCCACCAGAGCGGTTTCTTGGCGATGTCTAGCATCAGGATGACGTTGACCAGAGGAATCCAAGCCAGCCAAGCGTTTTGGGTCTTTGTTTTTCGCGCAATGGTCTGCAAGGCCAAGGAAATATAAACGTACCCTGCCAGCCCGAAAATCGCTGCAACAATGATGAGGCTTCCCATCGCGGCCCATGCGGTTGGGTTTGCGGTCGAGGCCGGGCCGAACTCGGCATTGAGCTGAATGGCCGCCCTCACCGCGGATGCTGGTATAAATACGCTCGCGGTCACAAGCATTGGGAGCAAAGTCGCCGTTGGTTTGTCCATCTCTCCCCACAGTGCTATGGGAAATGCTCATGCAGGGCACATGCCTATTTGCCTGTGCCCAAACCTGGCCCACGCGCTCGCCTTCGAACTCCACGGCTACTTTCATGGGCTTTATGAAAGATAAAGAATTATGATCCGCCGAACCTCCCGCGGCTGCGGCGCGTTTTTAGGTGAAACAGACCCTCCTCGATTCAGCGGCATTCCGATTCCGGCTACAAGACAGTTCAAATTCACAGCAAATGTACCCCCCTGGTGAATTCAAGTCAATGGCGAGGCGATGCCCCAGCATTCTCCCCATAAGGTAATTAGTTTAATTGTTTTACCATCAAACGCCCGGCAGAGGACGGGAAACTTTTATAGGCTGGCGGAGCTGCCGGAGGTTGTTGCGGCCGGGGGTGACTTGGCCTTGTGCTTCAGGCGGATGGTTCCATAAGTCGTGGTAAGACGGATCAACGGGCCGCCCTGCCCATGCGCGCCGGTGATGGAGGGGTGATCCCCGCTCTTAATGACCGTCAAGCCGGCGAAATCACATTGCACGGCCCCATGACGGGACTGAGCCTCCACGTGAAATGCGCACCGCGCCGGCAAATCGAGCTCGATGCCGCCGCGCCGCAAGTTCACCTGAATCGGCTGCCGCGGAGGCTGAGGGGACCGCAAGCGCACGTCGCCATTCACGTCCTTGATGGTCAGAGCGGAAGTAAAATTGTTCACGCTGATGTCCTTTTGGGCGGTAGTAATCTGGAGCGGCCCCTGGATGTCGCGGGCGTCGAGCGAGCCCATGTCCATGGTCAGGTGGCCGAGAACTTTCTGGGTGTTCAGGTCCGTGCGCGATGAGGTGAAGGTGAGCGTGCCCGGAACTTTTGAAAACTCCACCGAGCCGAGGAAATCGCCGTTCACGGTCACGGTTCCGGAAACGTCTGAGACATCAACATCCTGCCCGCGGCCGTTAATTTCTACGCTGCCCTCGACGGCGCGGACCTGCGTCAGGCCACCCGTTTTGCGAATACGCACAAGACCGGCGAGGTTGGAGGCGCGCAGGTCCCCGCTCTTGTCCGTTAGCGTTTGATCTCCTTTCAAGCCCTCAATGACGAGGTCGCCGCGCTCCGCCGTGACCTCAGTTCGAGTGTTTTGGGGGACGTGGAGCGCGAGATCCAGGCGCACGTTACGGCCGTGGTGAGGCAGAGATTCGAGATTGGACCGCAGCACGTAATCGTCGCCACTCTGAACAATCTGAACCTTCAACCGCTTGTCGGCCTGCTCGGCGTCTGAACGGTCTTCGGCACGGATAGTTTCCTTGACCGCCGCGTCGAGCGTTGAGCCGCTGGCTCCGTGAATCACCACGTCACCCCACCGATCTACAATCACTAAGTGAGGGGAGGCGCTGGCTGGAACAGACAATGCGTGCGTATAAACATACGAGTTCAAGAACAGGCTTGCAAAGCCGCGATCGTTGAACGACAACCAGTTCCGCCACGGGTGAAGGACAATTTTGGAAATGAGCGTGCCTAGCAACAGAACTAAAACCAACAAAACCACTTCGCTGCCTGAAAATAGCCGCGGCGCCGACTCTTCGGGATGCGACTGGACATAAAAATAATCCGCCAGCTTGGAAATGCCCCACAGAATGATAAGGACCGGCCAGAACTTGGCAATCACCTCCCAGGGGTGTAA
>JAJYNF010000211.1 GCA_021786455.1 Acidobacteriota bacterium | reverse complement strand
TTCAAGCCTGTCATGGCTGGGAAGGTCGGAATGCGCCGGGTCAGAAAACTGGCCGCGATTTGGAAGCATATCACGACCAGAGGGTCAACGGACAATAGCAGGTCGAAGTCCGCGTGAGGATTGACGAAGCTGCGCAAAAATAGCGGCGCCGAAATGAATTCCTGCCAGAAAACGACCCAGAAGCTCGAAAAGATCACCAGGAAAAGAACGAATCGGAAGTTGCTCAGGACCGCCAGCATGTTTCGCAAGGCTTCTGACGCGCTGCGGACCTGAACCTCACCCGGCTGCCGAGGTTCACGGAAGAAGACCAGGGTTGCGCAGAACATCAAGAAGACGCTGCACGCGGAAACACGGAAGACATTCTCCATGCCGAGTCCGAGCTTCTTGCGCACTAGCCACGCCATGATGGGCCCCAGCAAACCGCCAACGTTCACCACCGTGTAGTAAATCGAATAGCCGATTGAGCGGACGCTCTCTGAGGAAGCCCGCGCCGTCGTCCCGGCGACGCACGGCTTCACTACCGCCGGCCCGAGCGCCGGAATCATCAGAATCACCAGAACCAGCCACTTGTCTCCAAGCAGGTGGCGAGGGCCTTGCATCCATGGCGAGGAAAGCGAGCCTAGCAAGAAGTATCCAACGGTCATCACCAAGTACGCAAACAGCAGGGCGCGCCGAAAGCCGAAGCGGTCAGCCAGCGTTCCTCCCAATACCGGGAGAAACCATACGACGAACCCAAAGATCCCCATCATCCAGCCGGTCAGCTCCTTTGAAAAATGAAGCTGTTCGCTAAGATAAACCGCGAGGACGGCTGTGGCGCCGTAGTAAGCTAAGCGCTCGAACAGTTCCGTGGTGTTGGCAACCCAGAACGGCGGATGGAAACCCTTTCGGATTTCCTCAAGCCTGTTTTGGAGGCTCATGCGTTGCTCCTGGGAGCGCGGCAGGCCGCTCCTTGGCGCGGGAGAGCACGCTGAGAAGCTGGCGCGCGACGGCCTCTCCACCCTCCACGCGAATCAGCTTGCGCCGCGACCGAGCGCCCACCTCAATCCGGATATGCGATTTCGGCAAGCGCAGCCACCTGGCTAAGAACTCGATGCAGGCCGCGTTGGCCGCGTCGTCCACGGGCGGCGCGTGAAGGCAAAGCGAAAGCTCCCCTGAAGCCGTCCGCGTTAACTCCTGCCGAGAACAACACGGCTTGACGCGCAGCCAAAATCTTACCGTATTCCCTTCGACGCGGGGACCCGAAAGGGCAAACTGTGGCGCCGGTGGATGCGCTCCCATACCGGAAAATGTCGTGACCGCTTTGATTCCCCGTGGCGGATGTTTCATGAGCGAGGGCCAAAGATTGCTGTCCCAACCCGGATGATGGTTGACCCTTCTTCGATCGCAATTTCAAAATCCTGACTCATGCCCATGGAAAGTTCGGTCATGGCTACGCCCGGGAGCCGAAGCGACTCGATTTGCTGAGCGAGGCGGCGCAAGCGCCGGAAGTACGGTCGGGCCATTTCGCAGTCGTTGAAAAACGGAGGGACGGCCATCAACCCACGCAGGCTCAGGCCCGATAAGCGCGAAAGACTTTCCGCCAAACGCGCCGCTTCCGTTTCCTGAGCGCCGGATTTAGTTCCTTCCCCACCCAGATTCACCTCGATCAGCACGGGTACTTTCTTCTGCCCGTCCCGAGCACTACTCAGCTTTTCCGCCACGCGCAGTGAATCTACCGAATGAACCCAGTCAAAAAGCTCGCTGACGGCGCGAGCTTTGTTGGTCTGCACGTGGCCAATCATGTGCCAGGTAATCGAAAGGTCGCGCAAGACGGCGACTTTTGCCTCCGCCTCTTGAACGCGGTTCTCTCCAAACTCTCGGACTCCAGCCGCGTAAGCCTCGCGGAGCCGATCCGGTTCGACGGTCTTGGTTGCGGCCACCAACCTAACGCTCTCTGTTGGCCGTCCTCCAGCGCGCCGACACGCTGCCTCGATCCGCTCCCTTACGCGAGCCACGTTCTTAAGGATATCTGTACCCATCCTTTTCTTGCTCCAGCCGCCTTCGACCGCCAGGCGTCATTGTAACACCACGGGCTGATCCTCATATTCTGGCGAGGCGACAGCTTCACCGCCCGCAGACGCCGCCAAAGGAGTATGCCTTTGACCGAAGGCTACCGTCAGAGAGAGAATCAACGGTCATCCATCGGCGGATTGGGGTAATGGCAAGTTTTCAGCTTGCCGCGCATCCATTTGAACCACGCTGGCGACCGCGCCAAGGGCTTGACAGCGATTGTTCGAAACGTCTTCAAGAATGCCACTCGGGGAGCCGCGATGAAGTTAGGCGAGCGGTTCGATCCTGGTGAAAGGCGAAAAATGCGCCTAGCGCGGCAGGCCGGTGTGCGCCACGCCATTCTGTCGGTCCGCGAGACTCTGGCTACGCTTGACCCGGCGGAATACGCCAACGCTCTACAAAAAATAAATGCGCAATGTGCCGCCGAGGGGTTGGATATTCTCGGAGTGGAGAGCCGTCCAGTTCCGGCAGAGAAGATTAAGTTGGGCCTTCCGGGGCGCGACAACCGGAATTCCCAACGGGTAGAACATTTCGCGCGGCAGCAGAGCAGATCGCTTCCAACCGAATGTTTTGGGGAGGACACGTTGAAAAACCGAAACAAATGTTTTTGGACTAAAGCTTTCATCCTGGCTTTACTCGCATTTCCAAGCTTGATGGCGGGCGCGGCCTTGCCGGGCTCCGGCAAAGTGGATATTTACGTTATCCCATTTTCTCATCTAGACCGCTTCTGGGCCGGCACTGGAAAAGAATGTCTCGCTCGAGGTAATCGCGTCATCGCCAAGGCCATTCAAATCGCGGAAGCGCATCCCCGTTTTCGATTTTTTCTCGAATCCAATAATTTCGTGAATAACTTTGTTCAAAGCCATCAGGGCACGCCCGAGCTTGCTGAGTTCAAGCAATTGGTTCAGGAGGGCAGGATCGAGGTCGCGGCGGAATGGGATGGCATCTTTCAGGAATTTCCCCCGGGCGAAGTGCTCGCGCGCAACGTGCTTTATGGCGAAATGTATGCGCGAAAGGAATTTGGCGTCACGCCTCATGTGGACGCGCTCACCGACATTCCGGGTTTTACGCCCCAGTTCCCTCAACTTTTGCGGGAAGCGGGAATCCCTTTTATGATTATGACCCGCATGGGACCGAGGGATCATTCGCTCTTTGATTGGGAAGCGCGCGATGGCTCGAAGGTGCTGGTTTGGAATGATATTTACGGATATTGTTGGGGCGCGCAACTCGATTTTCCCGATATTCTGAGCGGGAAAAAGCTGCAAAGCTTGGAGGGACAGATCGCGCGTGTGCATTCGACCGCGCCCTGGCCGCTCTTTATGAGCTCTGGCTGCGATTTGTGGGCGCCCACATCAAGGCTGTTGACCAATCTCAAGGCCCTCAATCAAAGGCTTCCGGGCGACCATTTTGTTGTGGCAACCCCTGAAACCTTTTTTGGCAAAGTGGCGGATACGTCCGGTCTCACGACGTTTCAAGGTGAAATTCCGTCGGGCTGGCCGATGGTGGAGACCTCAATCGTGCAACTCTGGCAGTGGGCCGTTCCGGCGACGACCACGCTGCTCGATGCAGAGGAATTTGCCGCTCTCAACGACGCGCTCGGCTACGCGGCCTATCCGCAATCCGCCTTCGATTTCCTTTGGAAGCGATTGATTACTTCCATGGACCACAATCATGACGGGCAAGGCGGACACGTTGGCGACATGGAGAAAAAACACGATTCGCAGTTGGCGCTCCTCGGCGGCAGAGATATTTTGGATTCCATGCTGCGGAATATCGCCGAGCGAGTTCAAATTCCCATTGCGGGGAGCGTTCCGATTGTCGTCTTTAACCCCAACGGCTGGACGCGAGATGACCTTGTGAAAACACACTTGACGTTATTCGGAAACGTAGTGCCCGGCCACATCAGCGGCTTCAAAAAGGGATTAAGGTTGGTGGACGCCCAAGGGCGCCCCGTTCCATTTCAGGTTTTACAGTACAGCGAGAACATTTCGCGCGCTTTGTGGCTGATCTTTGTGGCGCGCGGGGTGTCGTCGCTCGGATACAAAACATATTATTTGGAGCCGTCAGCCTCGCCGGAGAGTTTTCCGGCTGCATCACGGGTGACGCTTGATCAGGATCAGGATCGAAAGGAGCCGCGGCGACCCCTCGGCTCGAATGTCATGGAAAATCGGTTTTACCGCGTCAGCGTAGATCGCGCGACGGGCGAGGTCAGCGTTTTCGACCGCGCCTTGCATCGCTATGTCACGCAAGGCATGGAAATCGCAGCCGAGGAGGAACGCGGCGGGAACAACGTTTCGCCGGAACTGTTGACGGGGCGAACTCTCTACGCGAGCGTCAATCGCGTGCGCTTGAAGGAAAATAATCCGGTGCGCACCGTGATGACGGTGGACGAGCAGATCGCGGATATTCCGATCCTTGAACGGCTCACGCTTTACCGAAACCTCAAACGTCTGGACATCGCCATCCAAGTTCGCTGGAAGCGAGACCGATTGATGAACATTCAGCAGTGGATTCCTCTCGAGCAAGCTCACCCGAAGTTCGAGTACGGAGTCGCTTTTGGCGCCAATGGCTCGAACAACGTCATACCGGGCGCGGAGCCGAGCACGGGGGATGAAATCCAAAAATCGTTGTGGGAAAAGTACCGCGAGGCCCACGGCTGGATTTTTGCCGGAACTCCCGAGTGGGGCGTGACGGTGGCCGCCGACCATCCGATCTTCGAGCTTGGCCGGCAGATGCTTCGCGCCGACCTGATTCGCGGTCAGCGATACACTTCAGTGAAAATCGTGCGCGGGCAAAAGGTCACCTCGGTCAAATACCCGGCGCTCGGGACGTACTGGTTTCACTACTCGCTTAGTTCGGGCGCGGGCGATTGGCGGGCCCAACGCTCTTACGAGCTGGGCAAAGATTTGACCAATCCGCTTCTGTCGGTCGAGGTGGTGGACAACGTGTCGGCTAAATCGCTTCCACCAGAACAATCCTTCTTCTCGGTCGAGTCGCCGGACGTCGTGCTGAGCGCATTGAAGAAAGCGGAGTCAGGCAACTCGATCATCGCGCGCCTTTATGAAGTGGCGGGAAAGCAAGCGACCACGCCGGTGGTGTTCCTGGGCAAGCCGCGGAGCTTCCAGGCAACCAATCTGATGGAAGAAAACACCGGGGCACACGCGACGCAGGTTTTGCGCCTGCGCCCATACGAAATTCAAACGATTCGGCTGAAGCCCTGAATTCAACGTTCCGAAGTAACCTGTTGGGACGCTGAACCCAATGACGCGCCGCTTCAACCATGATTTCCCGTCGTGAGTTCGTCGCTTGCGGTAGCGGGCATCCAATCCAATTGACGGCTAACGTTCCGAATAAGAATGCCGGCCCAGCAAGATGTTGAGCGAGCCGCGCCAGAGAATAGAGGGACAAGGTTCACGGAGAACCGAAGAAATTCAGGAAAACGGTGAAGGTCCCCAACCGCTTTTAGATGCGCGGCAATCGCTCGGGCATGAGAGACGGTTAGGGATGGCGCTACTGGATGGTTGCGGGCTTGGGAGCCGGGAAGTCGGCTGTCATCCTCTGGCATGGGCCTAATCACTTTCCCTCGTTTGAGCGATAAAGCACGACCCTTACTTTTTCAAGCGTAATCAGCCCTCCACCGATCATGGGATCGAGCTGAGGAAGGATTTTTTCGATGCGCTCAGTGTATTCAACCGCCTCAATGATGATTGGCAGGTCCTGGGAGAGGCGGAGAATATTGGCGGTGTGATATAAACCTTGGCTTCGGCTGCTTGAGCCATAACCCCCTACGCCCCGCAGGACCGTGACGCCGTAAAAACCCTCTTTGCGGAACAATTCGACAATCGCCCGATAGAGCGGGATGCCTTGCCACTGGTCATCCTCGCCGACGTGAATGCGCATGAGGGTTCGTTCCCCTTCAAACTTTTGATGTTGCAAGGCTCCTCCTATATTCGGTCGGCCAGGATCATGCCGGCGCGAAGCAGAATAAGGCCGCCCAACAGGCTCGCGGCAATGTAGAGCGCAGCCCTGATCCAATCTCCGTCATCCAGCATGTGAACGCTTTCCCAACTGAAAGTCGAGAAAGTGGTGAAGGCGCCGAAAAAGCCGATGGTAATCCCAACCCTCAAGTTGGGCGGCACGGCAACGTGATGGATGGCGTACTGTCCAACCGCTCCCATCAGCAAGCATCCCATCCAGTTGACGGCTAACGTTCCGAATGGGAACGTCGGCCCGGCAAAATATTGAACGATGCCCTCCAGCGCGTAACGGGCCAGAGTTCCGAGCGAGCCAAAGACGATCAGTAGAAGGATTCGCAAACCTTTTCCCTTTCCGGCCGCTCGATCACCCTAAAGCAAAAAACTCCTGAGCGCCCGATGGCGGCCAGGAGTTATCAGTCCCACGAAGGACGGTTAAGGCGAACTCCATCGCCCGTTTTTCTTGATATTATAGCATAGGCGTTCGGGCCGCCAAGGGCTTGCCTTTATGTCAGAGATGTTGATTGGCTCAAAGGGCTCTTGACGCCTCTGGAGTGTATGGAGTGAAGAACCCCGACGGCCCACGACGGCTCATCGTGATTTCGGCGGATGGCCTGCGGCCGGATATCCTTCAGCGCGCCGACGAGTTGGGTCTCAGAATTCCCAATTTTCGTCGGCTGGCAGCCGCGGGCGCCCGTGCCGAAGCCGTCACGAGCGTTTATCCTTCGACGACTTATCCGGCCCACGCCACCATTGTCACCGGTGTTCCGCCGCGCATCCACGGCATTTACAGCCATCTCGCCTCTCTCGATCCGACGGATAGGGCGCGACCGTGGACCTGGTTCGCGCGAGCTCTCAATGTGCCGTCATTATGGGACGTTGCGCGAGCCGCGGGACGCCGAAGCGCAGCCGTCGGATGGCCGGTGAGCGTTGGCGCGGCGATTGATTACAACATTCCCGAAATTTGGGATCCGGCGCTGCCGGATCCTCATCAGGACCTTACCACTGTGGCGCGCTATTCAACTCCCCACCTGTTTGAGGAGGTTGTTAAGGCGCTCGGTCCTTTGGTCCCCCTTTCGCCGAAACAGCCCCTCTCTACAAATCCCGACCGGCTGCGAACGGAAGGGGCATTGTTTCTGTGGCGGCGGTATGCTCCCGATCTGCTGCTGCTGCACCTTGTCGCCTACGACTACGAGGCGCATCACTTTGGGCCGTTTGCGCCGGAGGCGTTAAGGGCGGTCCAACAAACCGACGACGAGATTGGCAGAGTTTGGGCAGCGGCCCAGAAGGACGAGCGCGTGAATTTGGTCGTGCTTTCCGACCACGGCATGGTTCCGGTGAGCCGCGAGGTCGCGCCGTTAGCAGTGATGCTCGAGGAAGGGCTCTTCGACACGGATGCCGCGGGGAATCTCCGACTCAAAAACTTGGGCGCGATTCACGCTGGGGGTTCATTCGCCATTTACTGGCTCGAAGAACCCAAGGCAGATGACCGGCGGCGATTGGAGAAAGCCGTCGCCCGCCTGGAAGGCAGCGGCCTGGTCTCCGAAGTAGTTGACCGAGCGAAGCTCGAGCGCCTGAGTGCTGACCCCGACGCGGAGATGATTCTCGAGGCTGCTCCCGATCATTATTTTTCAGACCGATTTGACGGCCCTGATGTCCGCGCCAGCGAAAAAGATCGGGGAACACATGGAAACTTACCCTCTAGGCCCGGCCTCGAGGCGATGTTCGTTGCCGTTGGCGAAGGCATTCGAGCGGGAAAGAATCTGGGAAGAATTCAATTAGCTCAAATAGCTCCTGTTT
>JAJYNF010000164.1 GCA_021786455.1 Acidobacteriota bacterium | reverse complement strand
GGCTCGTCAACCGAATCAAGTCGAGCCGCTCGGCGTTTATTTGGCGCGCCATATGCCGGCGCAGATTCGGCCTCCAGGGAAAATCATCAGTTATTCGAATCATGGCATGGCGCTTGCGGGTTACATTGTGCAGACCGTTTCCCGCCAGCCCTATGCGAACTATGTCGAAAAGAATATTCTGGCACCGCTAGGAATGCGCCACGCCGGATTTTTGCCCTCGGCCCGTCTTGAACAGAACCTGGCCACAGGCTACGGCCGTTGGCATGGTTTGCATCCGGTGCCCCTTGACTATTTCAACATCCAGCCGGCTTCCGGTTTGTGCGCGACGCCGGAAGATATCGCGCACTTTATGATTGCCATGCTGGAGGGGGGACAATATGGCATGGCTCGCGTCTTATCGGATTCGGCGCTCGCGCGGATGGAGCGCCAGCATTTCACCCAAGATCCCCGCTTGCCCGGCCGCGCCTACGGCTTTTACGAGAAGCAGTTCGATGGCCTTCGCGTGATCGGGCATGGAGGTGATATTCGAGGATTTGGCAGCTTGCTCACGCTCATGCCGGAGAAGCAGGTAGGGTTCTTCATTGCTGAAAACGTGGATGAGCCTCGTTTCGACGCCGCGATTGAGCGAAGGTTTTTCGCCCGCTTCTATCCGTCGCGCCCGCGAGTTCCAGGGCCGATCCTTGATTCGGCTCGCGATGCGGCGCGCGTGGCCGGCAGCTATCGCCTCAATCCGTATTCGGCCACGACTTTTGCCAAGCTGTTTACGTTGTACTGGCAATACCGCGTTACGGCAAACCCTGACGGCACGATTGAGCTGCACTATCCCCATCGCTACCGCCCCGCCACCCGCTGGGTGGAAGTGCAGCCGCTCTTCTACGTTCGCTTGACGACGGGCGACGGGGCGGTTTTCCATGCTGATTCCAAAGGCCGGATCACGGAGATGTTCACCAACGAAGAGGCCTTTGATCGCCTGCCGGGTTATGCGGTTGCGAGTTTCGAAGTCCGGTGGGTGGGGTTACTTCTGCTGATTTTTCTCTCCGCGCTTGTCGTCTGGCCGACGGAAGCTCTCTCGAAAACTGTGCGGCGACGCCGAAGATCCGCGGATTCTTCGCCGGCCGACTCAGTCGCCCCGCGGCTCGCCCGCATCGCCGCAGCGGCTCTATCCGGACTCATCATCTTTTTTGTCCTCGGCTTTTTAGCCGTAATTCATCGGACCGACTTGTGGGACTTTGCTTACGGAATTCCTCGAAGCATCCAAGGGCTTCTGAGGATTCCTCCCGTTACGGTAGGGCTCGCGGCCGCGGTGATTGCCTTTGCCGTCGCCGCGTGGCTCCTGCATTGGTGGGGCCTGCTCGCCCGCCTTTACTACACGATCCTCGCCGGAGCCGGCGTCGCTTGGGTAGGGTTTGTGTTGTATTGGCATTTACTGCGGCGGTGAGTCGGCGCGACTTGGCGCTACATGCGAAGGCTCGCCGGGATCCGGCTCATGATGGATGAAGATGGGGAAACGGTCGCTCGCGGTGGTGGGGCAAACGCTTTTCAAAATAAAGAGGGACCCGCGCGAAGCGAGCCCCTCCTCGACGGGGGAGAACGCCAACCATCAACTCAGCCGCGCCGGGTGGATACCCGCCGTTCCAGGGTGGCCAGCCTCTGTTTAGCGCGGGCGTATTGCGTGAAGGTGCCGATGACGCTTGCCATTCGGCTGGCTTGGTGATCAATCATGCTGATGTTCTGCGGGAACTGACCCATGGCCAGCGCGGTGCTGTTCTCATTCGCATTGATCTCCCGATTCGCCTGGTCCATCTGATAGACCATCTCGTGCACTTCAGGAGTCGTTTTTGCCAACACGCGGCGTTGCCACGGCTGCAATCCGTTTTTCATGCGATTCAGCGCCAGCAGATCCGTGCCCATGGCGTTGATGTCGTACCGCGCAATGGTAAGCTGCTGGGCCTCCCCTTCCCAGCCTAAATCCATTCCACCAACCTGTAGCGGCCCGACCGCCTTTTGAGTCTTGAAGGCAAGCCTGCGCATCTGTCGAAGCAAATGCCCCGCTCTTTCGGCCTGAACCCAATTCGCCGCCTCGTCGTTCCGAGAACTATAGGGTGATTTAACCCCAAATAACATGCTTGCGGGCATTATTACGATAGCAAACATCATCCATCCAAGGGTGCGTGCATCTTTCATATATATTTCCCCTTTCCTCCTGCAAATACCACCAGGGCTTTATTAACAAGCCTCTGGTGAATCCCATCAACCTTACACTTGTGAAGATGCAGGAGTAGTATGCGAGGTTGTCCCAAGATGCCGCCCGGAGGTTGATGATTGCGGGTACGGAGGGGCAAAAGGGTGGAGACTGATTAGTTAACAGAGGACATTCTTTCAACGGCCGGCCGCGCATCGTCACGGGGAAATTGACTTCCGTCAGGTGGCACGGGCCGGGTTCGCTGCCTGTTGTCAAAGATAACCGGGCTGCGGCGGTTTGAGGTTTCAGGATGCCACGCGGAGGCTAATTCCGCGAACAGAACTGAGAGCCCTACTATGCTGCCATCGGCGAACGGTTCAGCGATCTCGCATGGCAAGCGTTTCAGGCTTTGTGCCCATCGGCGAGCATACGGCAGAAGCCATGCCTTGCCGCCAGGATACCGAAACGGGCTCTGCGCGGAACGGAGGCGACATTCATAATCCGCGGCGCGCAGGGTGTCGAAAGCTGTCTTAGCAGACTTGCGCGTCTGGGCAAGAGAGTCCTTCAGGCGATTTGTGGACACGGCCCGCGGGCGGTTCGGCAAGATTCGAGCGTATAATCAAAGGCCGAGAATGAGTCACTTGCCTGTTGTCACGCTTGCCGAACTGAAGCTGTTCGCCGCCTTTTCCATTTTTCTGACCTCGTATTTCGTTTTCGCCGTCGGCAAGTTTCCCGGAATGAAAATTGACCGGCCGGGGGCGGCAATTATCGGCGCGGTGCTCATGGTGGCGTTCGGCATCGTGCGGCCGGACGCGGCGTTGAGCGCGATTGACTTCAAGACCATCGTGCTGCTGTTTTCCATGATGCTGATTGTGGCCACGCTGCACGCGGCGGGATTTTTCGACTGGATTACGCGCTGGGTGGTTGAACACTTGCGGCCGAAACATTTGTTGCCCACGATCATTTTTCTGAGCGGGCTGCTGTCGGCGTTCTTTGTGAACGACATCATTTGCCTGGCGATGGTCCCCTTTGTGCTGACGGCGACGCGCCGGATGCGCGTGAAGCCGCTGCCGTATCTGTTGGCGGTGGCGACAGCGTCGAATATCGGCAGTGTGGCGACGATCACCGGCAATCCTCAGAACATGCTGATCGGATCGTACTCGGGAATCAGCTACTTTGCGTTTCTTTATCATCTGGGTCCCGTCGCGGCCGCGGGATTGTTCCTGGACTGGCTGATTCTGGCAAAGGCTTTTCCGACCGCCGAGGTCGCCGATCAGCCGCCAGAGGTTGGGACCGATCCGGCGCCGGAACCTGCTCGATTGGCGAAGCCGGCGGTGGTCATCTTGATGGTGCTGGCGGGCTTTTTAGCAGGCGTGCCACCGGCGATGGTGGCCGCTTTTGGCGCGGCGATGATGCTGATTACGCGCACGCGCGAGCCAAGGCGGGTCTATGACGAAGTGGATTGGGGATTGTTGGTGTTTTTCGCGGGATTGTTCGTGATTATTCAAGGGGCGCAAAACGCCGGCCTTACCAGCGATCTATTGCGTTTGGCTGAGCCGCTGGGCATTCAAAGCGCGGGCGTGTTTACGGTGGTGACGGCGGGGCTTTCCAATATTGTCAGCAACGTGCCCGCGGTGATGCTCCTCAAATCCATGGTGCCGCAGTTCCAGAATCCGCACGTCGGATGGTTGATCTTGGCGATGGCCAGCACGCTGGCGGGAAATTTGACGATCACCGGCTCGGTCGCCAATATCATCGTGGTCGAGCGCTCGCGCAATGTGGCGGAAATTCGATTTGGCGATTATTTTAAGGTGGGGCTGCCCGTCACCGCGCTGACGCTTCTCGTCGGCTCGGTGTGGTTGTGGTGGATCAAGTAACGGGAACGGGTGCACCACGGCGCGGCGTGTGGGCAGGCATGCCGGAGGGCGATTTGTCCCGTCTCCTAAGTCAGAACTTGGAAGAACGACCCAAAACGTATTCCACGCAGAGGCGCTAAGACCGCCAAGGACCCGTTCCAGGCCCCGGAATTGTTCTCATGGGCCGGGACTCTTGGTTGGGTTCTCCGCGATGCTCTCCTCGACGGCAGGCTCAAAGCCGGGGCAGTTAACGACGGGCAGGCGAGGGTATTTGGCAAAGCTAGGATCCGTCGTCGAGCGGCGGCAAAGATAAAAGACAGAACGGCGGTCGGATTCGATGCCGCGAGCGTGGATACACTCAGCGCAGAGACCGGCTGTGGAATCCGAAGATGGCTGGGGCCGGATTTTCATCGGGACAAAACAGCCAACGGAAAACCCGCGACCGGCGAAGCACCGTCGCGGCTACCCGGCTGCACCGAACCGCAGCACGGCGAAGGCGAAGCGAGCCCGCGCGGGGGCGAGCGTTAACCTACGGTGTGTTCGCGCCGGCCGGCTGCCGGGTGGACTGGAGCAATGCCTCGAGAACTCCGCGCCACTCGTTGAAGTTAGTGAGAAGAACGGGGACGGTTTTCTGTGTGTCGCCGACCACGCCGTCCACCGGGGCGCGGTTCAGGTTGATGATGGCCCGCTCGATGACCATGGACCAAGCGATTTCGACAGGCCGCGGTTCGCCTTGACGTGAGAGCGAGCTCTCCATGGCCCGAAGCGACATCACTAGAGCGTCTTTCCCGGTCTTCTCCCTCACGCCGTTGCTGAGCACAGCTTCTACCTTGCCGATCTCATCATAGAGGCCCTGCCAACCCGATCGTATCATGCCCACCCATTCCGGGCTTCCAAGCCCAGTGCCGTCCGCAAAGACGACGGCCGCCAGTTGCGGGTGGAGTGTCGCGGGGTCCACGCCCACAAAGTGCCCTACGGGGAGCGAGAGGCTGCCGCCGGGGGCGATTGGCCGGTCATGCGGCCAGTTCACCCCAGTGTCGAGGCGCCCGACCTCTCTTCCGCCGCCCCTCCCAGCCGGCTTCGGCTCCAGCGTGACATAAAACAGGGCGGTGACGGGCGACGTATAGTTGTTTGTGATCTCGACGTGTGGGTGGGGCTTCGTGAGGTAGCTGAACGCCACCTTGCCGCCCGGTTGGGCCCACAGCGCCGCGCAAGCGAACATCGCGGCAGCGGCGGCCATTCCAATTTTACGTCCCATATTTCCTCCTCCTCGGCGAGGCTGCCGCGACGCCTGCCGTCCGCCGAGCAGAGCCCCTTGGCTTTCGCGGCCCGCCGAGGGATGACCGGGCCGGGCTGCGTCGTCGGCGTGGGCCGGGAGCCTGTCAGCAGCACTCGTCGAATTCTATGGTGCTGTACGCGTCGTCGGTGAATTGGGGCAACGAAGCGCCCTGGAAGCCGTTGGAGCACTCGACGTTGGTATAGGACACGTACCAATCGTCCAGCATCCAGTGAAAGCTCTCCGACTCATTCCCGCCGTCTTGCCCGTCGTCGTACAGCGTTTCGTCCCCGTTGATAAAATCTGAGTAGTAGTTGCCGTCACAGTCGTAGTAGTTGTAGCACACGCCCCACGCGTCGTACTCCCCTTCGTCGTAGATGGTCTGACTGACGTCCATCTGCGCCTCCAGCTCCCAGTTGTTATATCCGCAAGAGCCCGACACGTTGGCGTAAGAAACGTCGGTCATGCCGGAGCACATGTTGCCGCACTGTACCTGGGCAAGGAGTCGCGTCTCGTGGCGCGCGGCGGGGATGCCCCAACGCCCGAGCAAGGCCAGCGCTAACGCAAGGGCAAACAGGAAGGATCGGCGCATATAAACCTCCGCCGTTAAAATGCTGGCTAAATGCTACCCCCCCCCGGCGCGTTGTCAAGTGGAAAATTTCCTCAGGGCAGGTCGCTTTCCCAGGACCGGAGACGGGCGTGTGGGCGGGCATGCCGGAGGGCGATTTGTCCCGTCTCCTAAGTCAGAACTTGGAAGAACGACCCAAAACGTATTCCACGCAGACGCGCTAAGACCGCCAAGGACCCGTTCCAGGCCCCGGAATTGTTCTCATGGGTTGGAACTCTTGGTTGGGTTCTCCGCGATGCTCTCCTCGACGGCAGGCTCAAAGCCGGGGCAGTTGAGGACCGGCAGGCGAGGGTATTTGGCAAAGCTAGGATCGCTCATCGAGCGGCGGCAAAGATAAAAGACAGAACGGCGGTCGGACTCGATACGGCGGGCATGGGCGCAATCGGCGCAGAGGCCGGCGACGGGATCGGAAGATTGCCGGGGCTCGGGTTTCATCGGCGAAGAACTGCGCGCGAAAAGCCCGCGACCCTGCCGCGGCGGGATCACGGCTGCCGTTCGTCGCAGCTATGTACCATCGTCGGCGGACCGCAGCGCAGGATTTGGCGTGCCGAGGCCGAGGTCGGCCAGCGGGTAGCCGCGACACTGCCGTGAGTGTCGCGGGCTCTCGATGGAACGGGGAACCCGCGACGGACGAAACACCGTCGCGGCTACCGTGTCATGGCAAATGGCAGGAGGCGAGGCCGCGCTTTTCGAGGTATTGCTGGTGGTATTCTTCGGCGCGCCAGAATTGACTTGCAGGAACGATCTCAGTGACGATCGGCCGTGCAAATACCCCCAATTTTTCGAGTTTCCCCTTCGAAGCGCGAGCCGCCGCCGCCTGCGCGGGTGAATGGAAAAAGATCGCGGAGCGATATTGTGTGCCCGCGTCCGGCCCCTGTCGGTTGATCTGAGTGGGGTCGTGGATTTTCCAAAACGTTTCAAGGAGAGATTCGTAGGAAACCTTGGCGGGATCGAAATTCACCTGAACCACTTCCGCGTGGCCGGTTCGGTCGGTGCACACGTCACGGTAAGTCGGATGCGCCAGCGTCCCACCCATGAAGCCGGCCGTCGTCGCCCTGACGCCCGGCACCTGCCGGAATGCCGCCTCAACCCCCCAAAAGCATCCCGCGGCGAAAGTGGCTGTCTCCATGACATCCCTCCAACGACTTAGCTTAACATGCGGAAGCCCGGGATGCGCCATGAGCACGCGCAAGCGACGGCTTTTGGCCGGGTCCGGCCTCGGCGTTTTTTTTCGTAGAGCGGTACGGCTATTTTGCGGTAAAATACCGCCATCGAGAAAGCATAATTTTCAGGCGGAGTCAGGCCGCGAGATAGCCGAATTGGGGCGGAGGAGCTTGCGACAACGATAAGGGAAAGCGCGCGCGCCGCCGCCGCGGGAGGAGGCATGATCAAACCGAGAAAAGTGAGGAAGGCCGCTCCGGTGGGAACGCTCACCAAGACGCTGCGGCTGCTGAATTTTGTCTGCGAGGCGCAACGGGGCGTGGCCTTGCAGGAAGTGAGCGAGCGAACCGGACTGAATAAAAGTACTTCCTACCGACTGATGGCGCATCTGGAACACGAACGATATTTGGCGCGCGACGCGGCCAACGCCTACGTGATGGGGATCAGAATCATCGAGTTGGCGCGGCGAGAGAATTGGGTGGAGGGGCTGCGCGCCAAGGCGTGGCCGTTTCTGGTGGAGCTCGCGCGCGAGACCGGCGAGACGGTGAACCTGGCGGTGCTGGACACGGACTCCATTCGCTACCTTGACGTGGTGGAAAGCCGGCACGTTTTGCGGTTGGTTTCCTTGCCCGGCATGAAGCGTCCGCTGCATTCGACGGCGCTCGGAAAGGCGCTGATGGCGTTTTTACCGGAAGAGGACCGCGAAGGCTTAATCAACGTGTTGAACTTCCGGCAACTCAC
>JAJYNF010000175.1:5100-7883 GCA_021786455.1 Acidobacteriota bacterium | reverse complement strand
TCCGATCTGTGCTATCTTTAAGGTTTGCCCAAGGGCCAGCGCGGGCGGAAGTTGCTGAGAGGTGAAATGCCTCTTGTTGAAACGGAAGCGTTGGTGTTGCGGACGTATCGGCTGGGCGAGAGCGACAAGATTGTCTCGCTGTTGACGCGGCATCTTGGCCGGTGTCGAGTGGCAGCGTCTGGAGCCTTGCGAACCAAGAGCCGCTTTGGCAGTTCGCTCGAGCCACTAAGCTACGTCCGGGTTTGGATTTATGACCGCCCGAATCGCGATCTCCAGCGGCTTGGCGCGGCGGAGATGATAGAATCGTTCTTTGGCATTCAGAGTGACTACCGCGTTCAAGTGGGAACCCAATATTTGGCGGAAGTCGCTGACGCATTCTTGCCCGAGCGCGAGGTTAACGAGCGGGCTTTTCGCTTGGTCCTCGCTGTGCTGCGGGGAATGAAGGTTTCCGGCGAAGTGACGCGGCCTCTGCTTTACTTCAATTATTGGCTCTTGCGGCTGGGCGGATTTTTGCCCAGCCTCGATCGCTGCGCCGACTGCCGAAGTCCTTTGGGGACGAAAGCGTTTTATGGATCAGGCTCTGAGGGTTTGGTTTGCAAGGATTGCCGCAAGCCGACGGCGCGGAATGAAATCTCCGCCGAGGTGCTGGCCCTTGCCGGCAAGCTCCGCGGTTTGCGCCTGGAGGACTGGCTGCGAGAGCAAAAGTCGCCGCCTGGCACAAACCAACTGCGCCGGTTCTTGGAGGAATTGATCCAAACGCATCTTGAAAGGAAGCTTGCGACGCGTGAGCTGTTGGCCGAAGAAATCTAAAGCGGTTTGTGAGGAAACTCAACGGGCGCGAGCCAAGCACAGGTCAGCTTTTCTGTGGCTTTTCGCTGCGCTGAGGTTGGCCAGCGGACAGCCGCTGGTGGCCGGAGTCTAATCGCCATGGACACCCATCCGCAATCCCGCCGCCGAGCGCGAAACTCCGGCCCATTGACCTTCCAGGATACGATTCTGGCTCTCGGCCAATTCTGGGCCAACGAAGGAGCAGTGCTTGCCTTGCCGTATGATCTGGAAGTAGGTGCCGGGACGATGTGCCCGGAAACATTCTTTCGAGTGCTGGGTCGTGCGCCTTGGAAGGTTGCCTACGTCCAGCCTTCGCGCCGACCAGCCGATGGACGTTACGGGGAGAATCCCAATCGCCTCCTCAAGCACACGCAATTTCAAGTAATACTTAAACCTCCGCCCGATAACATTCAGGAGCTTTACCTTCAAAGCCTTGAATCGCTCGGCATCGCCCTGTGCGATCATGATATTCGCTTTGAGGAAGACAACTGGGAATCGCCGACGCTCGGCGCCTGGGGTATCGGATGGCAGGTCATGCTGGACGGCCTTGAGATCACGCAATTCACCTATTTCCAGCAATGCGGCGGCTTGGACCTTGAGCCGATCTCTGTCGAGCTGACCTACGGCATGGAGCGCATCGCCGCCTTTCTCCAAAATGTTGACGATGTGTTTGAGGTTTTGTGGGATAACTCTGTGAAATATAAGACAATGCGCCGCGACGAGGAATTTGAGCTTTCGGTTTATGATTTCGAACAAGCCGATCCCACGACTCTTCGGAAGCTCTTCGACCTTTACGAAGCAGAGGCGCTGAGGCTGCTGGATGCCTACCGGGAAGGTCGAAGCTCAAGGGTCGAAAGTCAAGAGGTAGCCGACCCGGGCCCCTCGACTCTCGGCTCTCAAATCTCAACTCTTCCGCGCTTTCCCCTTCGCAAAGTTTACGAGTTCGCCTTAAAGTGCTCGCATCTGTTTAACATCCTTGATGCCCGCGGCGCGATTAGCGTCACCGAGCGCGTGGCTCTCATCGCCCGCGTCCGCAAGATCGCCTGCGATACGGCTCGAATCTACGTCGAGCGCCTGGAACGTGATCGGCAAGAGGTGCCGGCGTGAGCGTGAAAGTCAAAAGTCGAAAGCCAAGGGTCGGGAGTCAAGGAGGAAAATCTCGCCCGCACATCCGCCAATCCCTAGCCCCTAGCACCCAGCCCCTGCTTTTAGAAATCGGCTGCGAGGAGATTCCAGCTGGGTTTTTGGTGGGTGCCGAAAAGCAGCTCGGCGACCAGCTTCGTGCCTTTCTTCAAATGAACCGACTCTTGGCCGATCACGCTGACGACGTTGAAGCCTACTCAACGCCGCGGCGACTTGTCGCCTTCGTGCCCAAGGTTCTTTCGCGCCAACCCGACCGAATCGAGCGAATCACAGGCCCGCCCGTTAAGGTGGCCTTCGATGCCGAGGGCAATTACACTCGCGCGGCTGAGGCTTTCGCCGCCAAGCACGGTGTCAGTCCCTCCGAGCTCAAGCGCGTAACCACGCCCAAGGGCGAATACCTGGCCCTCGAAAGTCACCAGCCGGGCGAGCCCGCCTTGGAGAAGTTGCCCGACGCGTTGGCCCCACTTCTCTTGAACCTCCGTTTCCCAAAGTCAATGTATTGGCTTGAGACTGGGGCATCCGGCAACGTGCCTCCATCGAACCGGCTCACCTTCGTTCGGCCAATCCGCTGGATCGTGGCGTTGCTCGGAGAAGGGAAAGGCGCGAAGGTCATCCGGTTTGATTTTGCCGGAATCGCGTCTGGGAACAAGACTCGAGGCCACCGCTTGGCAGCGAAGAACGTTATTCCAGTCTCCGGCTTCGCGGACTTCCAGCAGAAGCTTCGCGCAGTGCGCGTCGAGATTGACCCAGCGCGCCGGCGAGAAACCATCCGGCAAGAACTTAAAGCGTTACTTGAACCATCAGTGCTGCGT
>JAJYNF010000175.1:0-5090 GCA_021786455.1 Acidobacteriota bacterium | reverse complement strand
ACTGACCCGTGGCTCGAAGATTGGGTCGTCAATTCGACGGAATGGCCACACGCCATCGTGGGCGATTTCGATCCGAAGTTCCTTCAGCTTCCACGCGAAATTTTGATTACCGTCATGCGCGATCATCAGAAATATTTTGCGGTCGAGGATTCAAGCGGCCAACTTCAACCGCGATTTGTGGCCTTTTTGAACCGCGAGGATGATCCCAAGGGCCTGATCCGGCAAGGCCACGAGCGCGTGCTGCGGGCGCGCTTCACCGACGCCCAATTTTTCTGGGATGCAGACCAGAAAATCCCTCTTCGTGAACGCCTGCCGTTGCTCGAAAATGTCACCTACCACGAGAAACTTGGTTCCTACGCCGACAAAGTCCGCCGCATGGAAGCCATCGCGCGCGAGATTTGCGGCGAGCTTGAAAGGCAAGGCAAGATGACGCAACGAGAGACGGATTACGCGCTGCGCGCCGTCGAGCTTTCAAAGTGCGATCTGACCACGCAGATGGTGAAAGAATTTACCGAGCTTCAGGGTGTCGTCGGCGGGCTTTACGCCAGGGCGCAAGGCGAACCGCCGGAAGTCGCCGACGCCATCTATGACCATTATTTGCCGCAAGGCGCCGAGGACCTTTGCCCGCGCACGACGATTGGCGCAATCGTCTCGCTGGCGGATAAAATTCACGCAGTTGCGGCGGGGTTTTCAGCCGGACTTGAGCCGACCGGCTCAAGCGATCCGTTTGGGCTTCGCCGGGCAGGGAATGGCATTGTCAGACTTATGCACCAATCGTTACCCGCGATCAGCCTAAGATGGCTTTACGACGCCGTCGGCGGCGAAGCCTTCACCTTATCTCCAGCGGATCAGATTGTGCTAAACCGAATCCAAGGATTCCTTGACGAGCGGATCGAATTTTACCTCCGCGAGGCGGTTCGCCTGCGCTTTGACACGGTGCGCGCCGTCCTCAGCCGAGATGTTACCGCAGGGTCGAACTCGCCAGTGCTGGCGATGATCGAATGCGCCAAAACACTTGAGGCGGCGCGAGACACCGATGATTTCCTTGCTCTCGCTGCGGCGGCCAAACGCACGAGGAATATTTTGAGCAAATCGGCCCAGGCGGAGGATTTGGCAGGGGAAGAAGCGGTGAACGAAGCGCGGCTGGTCGAGGAACCGGAGCGGGAGCTCTATTCCGCCTACCTCCGGCTTGCGGATAAACTCCAAGAGTATGAAAAGAGACAAAACTACGAACGCGCCTTGGGGGCAATGGCGATGATTCGTCCCCAAGTGGACAGATTCTTCGACAAGGTCCTGGTGATGACCGAGGATCGGGACTTGCGGCGCAACCGGCTGAGGCTTTTGGGCGCGCTGAATAAAGAGGTATTCTCACGCTTTGCCGATCTTTCGCAAATTGAAAGTAACGCTTCAACTTCTGTCGGCGCGCCGACATCGGGAAACAGCGAAAGAACGAACGCAGCGGGAATCAATCAGGGCGGGGGACAACCCTCAGTCCAAGGCACGGCGAAATCGAGCCAGAGTTAAGGCGCGCCGAAGAGCCATACTTAGAATCTCAACTTCAAGGAGCGATCGAACATGGAAAAATTTGTCTATTCGTTTGGAGATGGACACGCCGAGGGCAACGGCGCGATGAAGGACGTTTTGGGCGGCAAAGGCGCGGGGCTCGCCGAAATGACCAATGCCGGCCTGCCGGTCCCTCCGGGTTTTACCATCGCCACGTCGGCTTGCCGTCTCTACTTTGAAAACGGCAACAAGCTGCCCGATTCGACCGTTTCAGAGATCAACGAGGCTCTCGAGAAATTGGAGAAGCAATTAAACCAAAAACTCGGCGATAGCGAAAATCCGCTGCTCGTTTCGGTGCGTTCGGGCGCTAAATTCTCGATGCCCGGCATGATGGATACCATCCTCAACCTCGGCATGAATGACACGGTGGTCGAGGTCATCGCCCGCAAGACGAACAATCCTCGCTTTGCTTATGACAGCTACCGACGATTCATTCAAATGTTTGGCAACGTCGTGCAGGAGATCCCCAAAGGCCAATTTGAACATGTTTTCGACGGCCAGAAGAAAAAACGCCGCGTAAAGCTCGATACTGAGCTTACCGCCGAAGACCTAAAAGAGGTTATCGCAGGCTACAAGAAGGTCGTTAAGAAGCTTACCGGCAAGGAGTTCCCTCAGAATCCTAAAGTGCAACTTGAAATGGCGATCGCTGCCGTATTCCGCTCCTGGTATAACGACCGCGCCGTCACGTACCGACGGATGAACAAGATTCCCGACGACCTTGGCACTGCCGTCAATGTTCAGACAATGGTTTTTGGCAATATGGGCGAGACTTCGGGGACAGGCGTTGGCTTCACGCGCAATCCCGCTAGCGGGGAAAAGGAATTTTACGGCGAGTTCCTGATGAACGCTCAGGGCGAGGACGTGGTGGCGGGGGTTCGCACGCCGGTACCCATCAGAGAGCTTGAAAAGATCAACCCCGAGGCTTATCGCCAGCTCCGAGAGATTACGTCGAGGTTGGAGCGCCATTATAAGGACGTACAAGACTTCGAGTTTACGATTCAGGAAGGCAAGCTGTACATGCTGCAAACGCGCAACGGCAAGCGGACGGGACCTGCCGCCGTCAAAATTGCGGTGGACTTGGCAAGCGAGGGTTTGATTACGGCCAAGGAAGCGGTGATGCGGGTCGAGCCTGAGCAGCTCAACCAATTACTTCATCCAGTACTTGATGAATCAACGCCTTTGACGGTGATTGCGCATGGGTTACCGGCCTCGCCTGGAGCAGCCGTCGGGCGAATTGTGTTTACCGCGGATGAGGCGGTCGCGCGTGGCAAGCACGAGCCGGTGATCTTGGTGCGGGCCGAAACGGTTCCCGACGACATTCATGGAATGGAAGTCGCAGCCGGCATTCTCACCTCCCGCGGCGGAATGACCTCGCACGCCGCCGTGGTAACCCGCGGCATGGGCAAGTGCTGCGTGGCAGGGTGCGGAGAAGCCGAAGTGGATGAGATTAAAAAGCAGCTTCGCATCGGGCCTCGCGTCTTGAAGGCTGGCGATTGGATATCTCTTGATGGAACGACCGGGCGCGTGATTCTTGGCAAAGCGACGACCCGCGAACCTGATCCGACAAGCGGCGACTTCGCCACCTTTATGAAGTGGGCTGACGAGTTTCGCGTCCTGGGCGTGCGAGCGAATGCGGACATTCCGCGCGACGCTTTGGCGGCGCGGAAGTTCGGCGCAGAGGGAATCGGACTTTGCCGCACCGAGCACATGTTCTTCGCTCAGGATCGCCTGCCGCACGTGCAGCAGATGATCATGGCGTGCAAAGAGACAGCCGACCCAAAGGAGGCAGCGAAGTACGAAAAGGAACGCCGCGCCGCCCTGGCCAAGCTGTTGCCGATGCAGCGCAAGGATTTCTTCGGCCTCTTCAAAGCGATGGATGGCTTGCCAGTGACCATTCGCACGCTCGACCCGCCTCTTCACGAATTCCTTCCGAAGCGCGAAGAATTGATGGTTCAGATCGCGACGCTTGAGGCGAAAAACAAGAAGGGAGCGAAGCTCAATCAACTCAAGAAGCTTTTGGCGGTGGTTGAATCGCTGCACGAATTCAACCCGATGCTCGGCTTGCGCGGTTGCCGGTTGGGCATCCTGTACCCAGAAATCACGGAGATGCAGGCTCGGGCCATTTTTGAGGCGGCCGTGGAGTGCAAGAAGAAGGGCATTGAGGCCAAACCGGAGGTGATGATTCCTCTGGTCGGCGACGTGAACGAGCTCACGGCGCAGAAGGCGATTGTGAATCGGGTGGCGGGGGAAGTGTTTAAGAAAAAGGGCCTGCGCGCGGACTACCTGGTAGGGACGATGATCGAGTTGCCGGCGGCGGCGCTTTCCGCCGGAGAAATTGCCCGCGAAGCCGAATTTTTTAGCTTTGGAACCAATGACCTGACGCAGACCACGTTTGGGCTTTCGCGCGACGATTGCGGCAAGATCATCAACGCCTACGTGAAGGCCAAGATTTGGCCGGCCGATCCCTTCGCCGTGCTTGATCCAAAACGGGTGGGACGGTTGCTTAAGATGGGGACCGCAGAAGGACGCTCTACGCGCCCAGAGCTGAAGGTTGGGATTTGCGGCGAGCACGGCGGCGATCCCGCCTCGATCGAGGTTTGCGCCGACGCCGGACTAAACTACGTGAGTTGCTCTCCCTATCGAGTGCCCATTGCTCGGCTGGCGGCTGCCCAGGCGGCCATCAAACGGTCGGCAGAGAAGATGTACTCGACCGCCTAGAATTAGCTAAAGTATAACTTAAACATTCACGCCGAGGTCCCGGCGAAGGAAACTTGCCTGGACCGGTCGAAAAGCATGGTAATCGGCTGACACGTCGGCGCGCCGACGTCTTGAAGTGTTACATCACATTTCAAGGGCGCGCTCAGGTTCGAAGGCGGAGGAACAGATAGGTTCCACCGAGGGCAAAAATAACGTCCGGAGACCAAGCGGCCATGGCGGGTGGCAGTTGATTGAGGTTTCCCATAGCGACGAACAGGCTTGAAACGGACCAATAAAGCATGGCAATAGCGATGCTCACCGCGACGCCGGAAAGCGCTCCTCGTTTGCCGATTGAGCAGGCGAAAGGAATGCCTATCAAGGCTACAATCAGGGCGATCAGCGGGTAGGAAAACTTTCGATAAAGCGCCACCGAGAGTTGCACGACGCTAAAGCCGCTTTGCCTGAGCTCCTGAATGTAGCGCGCCAGCTCCCCGACGCCCATCTGCTCGGATGGCCTGACCTCCGTCTTAAAGTAACTGGGCTTCTCAATCAGCTCGTTGAAGGTGGCTACGGTGAACGGGCGGTAATCCGTCACGCGGTCCCCACGGATATTTCTCACCCATCCGTCTTCGAGCACCCAGTTCCCGGTGTACCGCTCCCAAAAAGCCCGATCGGCGTAGATGCGGCGCTTCAACTGAAAGCCGTGCCGGGTGAATTCAAAAACGGAAAGGTGGGCGAATACGTTCCGCTCGCTGTCAAAGTAGCGGTAGTAATAAATTCGCTGTCCTTGGCCAAAAATCCATTGACGCCCGGGGGCGTAAGTGGTTTGG
>JAJYNF010000203.1 GCA_021786455.1 Acidobacteriota bacterium | reverse complement strand
TCCCAGCCGGCGGCCGAGCTCGGGCAGGTAGCGGCTGACCGGAATTCCTTCTTTCTCCAGGAGAATTTTACGAGCCATCGAGTAACCGTTGGTGTGCAGACCGGCCGATGGCAAACCCATGATCATATCGCCGAGGCGAATGCGGCGACCGTCGAGGAGCTCGTTCCGCCGCCCCCAGCCCACCATGCAACCGGCCAGGTCGTACTCATCTTCCGGATAGAATCCTGGCATCTCCGCGGTTTCGCCCCCGATAAGAGCGCATCCCACGGCGCGGCAGGCCTCGGTGATCCCGCGAACCACTTCGGCGACCACGCGAGGCCGCAGTTTGCCCGCGGCGAGGTAATCAAGAAAGAAGAGCGGCCGAGCGCCGTGAACCGAAATGTCGTTCACCGAGTGATTCACCAGGTCGGCGCCCACGCTGGCGTGCCGGTTCATAATGGACGCAATCTTGAGCTTGGTTCCAACGCCGTCCATGCTCGAGACCAGCACGGCATTCGGAGGCAACCCGGCGAGTGAAAAAAACCCTCCGAACCCGCCCACGTCTCCTAGCACGCGAGGATTGAAGGTGCGGCGAGCGAGTTGCCGGATTTGAGCCTTTGCACGGCCCGCAGCGGCAGCGTCCACACCCGTATCACGGTAGCGCATCGGAATCTATCATTATCGTGGATTTCTTACCCCACTGACAAGCGATTCTCGCTCGGGCGAACCCGAAACCTTCCAAATGCTCCCTTGTTCACGATAAGATGCGCCCGCCTTGGAAGTTGCGCTAAAATACCGGCGAGCGAGGACGGTTGGTTGAACACAGCGCGGGCATGGCCATCCCGCGGCCACCGGTGGGACCGTGGTCTTTTACGTTCAACGAAATATGCGGGAATGTTTCAACTGCGCCCATCGAAAGGTAACTGAATTGGAGCCGCCATGCGTGACCACATAGTTGAGGGATCGGAAACCGTGGAGAAAGTTTTGAGAGAAGACCTTCTTTTTAGCCGGCGCGGGCTTTTTAGAGCCACGGGGTTGGCGGCTTCCGCCTGGATGGCGGGGCGGTTGGGTTTTGATCCTTTGGCTTGGGCTGACGTTGGGCCGTCGGCGGCTCTTCCTCGGTTCGGCGCCGAGAACAAAGCTCGTATCGTTGTGGACGCGGCGGGTCACGGCGATTTTCGGGAGCTGCTGCCCGCTGTAGCGGCATTGCCTCGAACGGGCGGCTCGATTTTCATCCGCCCCGGAAACTACCTGCTGAAGGGAAAAACCCGCCATGAAAACCCCGCGCCCGGCCTCGAGTGGTGGACGACGGTTCCTTTGCCGAGCAACGTCGAGATTGTGGGGTCGGGCCCGGCAAGGACCATTCTTCACGGCTCCGCCGCTGACAACACGGTCATCCTGGGCGCCTACGGGGCGGCAGGAATCCGCCTGAGAGGTTTTACGCT
Organism: Acidobacteriota bacterium; assembly: GCA_021786455.1. Lineage (GTDB taxonomy): Bacteria > Acidobacteriota > Terriglobia > UBA7540 > UBA7540 > JAKCCV01. The sequence goes on along the minus strand of JAJYNF010000203.1, from coordinate 6,482 downwards.
TGCTGGCGGCGGCAATCCTGGCTACGGGTTCGGGCTGTTCAACTGTTCCGAGTCGAGCGTCGAGAACGTCGTCGTCTTCGGCGGGCCGAGAGCGAGAGCCCTCAACACCGGGATCGGGGCGTATGGCCGTGGCAATCGCTTTGTGGGCTGTCGGGTGTTCGGAGCGCGCTCGATTGGGTTCGAATTAGGCTACGGAGACGACGGGACGGTCGTTGAAAACTGCGTCGCGCGCGGCTGCGCCGTGGGACTTGAGTTTGACGGCTGGGAAACCTTGCCCCCGAGCCTTCGGCCTCCGACCCCGGGAAACAAAAACATTGTGATTTCAAACGGCCACTTCACCAACAACTCCAACTCCGGAATTATCCTGGTCTTTTGCCGCTCGGCTGAGGTTGCCAACTGCGCGCTGGCCGCCAACAAGTTTTATGGGCTTGCGGTCGTTGGGACCGAGCCGGGCCAGTGGGCGAACGAACCCTCGCCGAGCCTGCCCGGCGGGATGAACGTCCAGTGCCGGGGCCTCGCCGTGCTCCGCAACGGCAGCGGCCGGCCCGGCGATGCCGGAGTGTGGCTCGAAGGTAATGGTTCATCTGTCTTCAACAGCGTGTTCGCGGGCAATCGGCCCAACGGCGTGCGCATTCAGGGTCAGCGCCTAGAACTTGTTAACCTTCGCTTTCGGGAATCCGCGAACTGCGTCCTCAACTCGGGCGCGCGCGCTTCAACGCTGCGCGGGTGCCATCGCGACCTTCAATCCACCCAGCGAGGAATTTTTCCAAACCCGTCGGGACTGACCGTCATGGGCTCGCCCGGGTTCTGAGCCGAGCTGCCACGGTCAATTTGTTTTTGGAATTTGTCTCTCGTTGACGGACGATTACAGAATAGCGTGACGGCCCTGGTTGGTGCGCCGGTGTTCCCCCGGCGGAAACGGCGATGGAATGATTACGAACCAGGTCTCGGCGCTTATTGAAACGTCGGTTCCGGCGGTCGGTGTTATACTGATGCGCGCCTGGGGTTCATCCCATGGTGGAGGGAACCGATGTCACTCGAACAACTGGCAGCCTGGCTGGTCGGCTCAACCACGGATCCTGCGGGCTCTGGCGAGCATTTCCCGGGTCCGTACGGTCTCCAGCTTTACAGCCTGCGTCATCAGATGCCCGGCCATGTGAAGCCTTGGCTTGAGCGAGTGCGGCGGATGGGATATCAGGAGGTCGAGGCCGCTGGTCTCGATGGACTGACCGCCCCGGAGTTTCACCGCGCGCTTGAGTCTGCGGGAATGCCATGCGTTGGGATGCACAACGCTTACGCCCGGTACTTACACGAAATGCCTACGGTCATCCGGGAAGCGAAGACCGTCGGCGCGCGGTATCTAGTCTGCCCTGAGCTGCCGCAATCCGGCCCGCATCTGACCATGGCGGATGTCCGCCGCGCCGCCCGCGGTTTCAACCATTTCGCCGCCCAGCTCGAACGTCACCATTTGCGCTTCGCGTTTCATGCCGAGGTTAACGCTTTTTATCCCATTGCCGGACGCCCCGGCCTGGATCGCTTAATTGCTCTCCTTCACCCCAACGTCCTTCAGGAAATGGATATCTTTTGGTACAAGCGCGGCGGGCAAGACCCGGTGGCTTACCTGAAGCGTTATCCCAAACTCTACCGCCTGATGCATCTCAAGGACATGCGCCGCGGCACCCCGGTCGGCAACTTTAACGTCGGCACTTCCGATGAAGCCTGCGTGGCGTTGGGCCAAGGCATTCTCTACCTGCGCGCCATCTTGCGCGAGGCCATGAGGATCGGCGTGCGGCATTACTTCGTGGAAGATGAGAGCCGCGAGGCGCCACAAAATATCGTCGCCGATGTCAAATACCTCAAGACCGTCCGCCTCTGAATCCCCGCCGATATTCACAAGCGCACAGCTTGGGCCGTCAGAAACTCTGCGGCTCTGGATGCGGCGGGCCACGGTCAGCGTGGTTCTGACCGTGAGTTAAAGCGGGTTCCCCGCGACCGCCAACAAGCGCCCGCGACACCTAAGCCAGTGTCGCGGCTACCAACGAAGTTCCTCGCAGCCTAGGTAGCCGCGACGGTGTTTTCTCCGTCGCGGGATCGAGGCCACGGATAATCCCCTTGCGACACGGCGAGAAGCACACCGGGTGGTGCCCCGGTGCTGCAGAGTCTATGGGAAACGAGACCCTGTGCTACCCGGCTTGTCGTGGCGGCCGCGAGAGCCGAGAAGGACATGGTGGCTGGCGAGGAAACGGGTAATATAGCGAGCGGGAATGACCAACGCCTTGTCGGGTTCATGGAGGAGCCGAGCCTCAGCCATGCCGACCAGTTTGCCCTCCGCGAGGTAAACCGGGCTGCCGCTTGAGCCTGGCCGTAAGCTGGCCTCAACCACCATCATTTGAGTCATCTTGCGGCTCCTGGAGATAAGTCGTTCGTCCTGATAACCGACAACGCTTCCCGATTGAACCACCGGCTGCCACGAAGCTGCTGGGAAACCGGCCACTTCGAGCCTGGTTCCCGCAGGCAACCTTCTCTCTTTGAACTGAAGGCGCGACAGAGGCTTCAGAGGGAAAGGCAAATCGGCGCGAAGTAAGGCCAAATCGCGCCGCTCGTCGAGCGCCACAAGCTGGCAAGGGACCGCTTTGGCCGCGAGCCTGGACGAGCCGTAGGGCCGAGCCAGCAGCCGGCCACCGGCTTGGCCATCAAGGCAACGTCGGGCACGGGCCACCACGTGGGCGTTGGTCAAAAGGTCGCCCTGCGAATCCAGCAGTAGCGCCGTGGCCGAGCATTCCTGACTCCTGCCGTAACCGGCCGGCCCGACGGCAATCAATTGCACGACGGCGTTTGCCGGCCATGCGCCGCGCGCGGTCTGGGCCTGGACCCAGCCGCTCCCTTGCGCCGCGAGAAGAAGGCACAGCCCGCCTTGAAAGGCCCAGGCGAAAAGATTTGGCATGAATTGTGAAATGCTAACGGGCCGCGTTGCCTTTTGCCGCCAGCTTGACCGGGGTCAAGCGAACGTCCAACTGTTGGACAATCGGTTGTTCGACCTTCAGCACGGTGGTCGAGGGTTCATAGCCCCGCGCCGTCACGCGGAGGGTATGATCGCCGAGCGGAAGCTGGATCGGTCCCAAGTCGCGCGCCGGCCCGACGTCTGACCCGTCCAATGTTACGCTAGCGCGAGAGGGCTTCGCGCTCAAAAGGAGCGTGGTCACCGAATCCCACCGGTAGCCCGCCGAAGGATTGTAACCCGCCTGGCGAGGGTCGTCGCTGGCATTCGGCCCCGCCCACCAGTAAGGCCCCAGATACGACGTAGAAGAAGGAATCAGCGGCAAGAACGGGCCGAAACCGCCGTAGAAGTTCAGTGGAACAGGGTTGAAAAAAACGTTGGCGCCGCTGGCCGGGGCGAGAATTCCCGGGCCGCCCGCGGCTCTCGCCCTTGGGGCGGAAGCAATCACCAGAACAAGACAGACCCAGCTCGGTGTTGCAAGGAATCGGAAGCTTCGCCGCTTCATACTCGCCTCCCATCCGAGGAGCATGGCTGCTCTATTTAAGGCTACCACTTTATTGGCCTGAATGCCAGCCAAAATTCGGCCGGCGCGTGGTAGGGCTATCCTGGCCGTGCCCGCAGAGCGCCTCGCGAGCGAGGACGCCCTTGCCATAAATCAAGCGGACTAGCTCCAGGCGTCGGATGGCGCGGCGCGCGCGCTGCCCGGAATTTTCACGCCGGCGGTTGGGCCAGATTTTCAATCAGGTTATCAACGTCACCGAGGCAAGCATTGGGGTCCAGGCCCTGTTGTTCGAGTTCAGGAATGAATCGTGGCAGATTCTGAGCGAAGAATTTTTTGGCGCGGTTCGGCTGGCCGAGTTGGGCGTAAAGGGCCGCGATACTTTGCAACAGGGATATGGGGGGCGATTTCTCCCGCGCCCATCGCGCCAAGTCTTCGCGTAGCACGCCTTCGAGGTAGTTGCCGAATTTATCCGTCTGGTCCGCGTAGGCTCCGTTGCGGTAAGCATAAATGGAAATCACCTCGGCCGCATCGCTGCGCGAGCCGCAAGAGGTGGTCACAGGACGATGCACAATGAGTTGCCAGGCGCGGCCGCGGGCCAGGCGTCGAACATCCAAGCCGTCAAACGGCCAGCCATCCAGTCCGTGAATGCGGGCAATGGGGTTGAGCGAGCGCAGGTCCACCCTCAGCACGGTTAATGTCGTGCAGCAGCGGTCGCCTCCCGAGTACTGGCCGATAATCATTTCTGTTTTGCCGTCGCCATTGATATCGCGGAGAAACAGCGGCGTCGGCCGGCCGCCGGCCACCGGCATTCCGTGACGGCCCGCAAAGTCATAGATTGCCGTCCAGTTGTCGCGCGCTCCCTCGAGCGTATCCACGCGATACAGCGGCTGCTCCGCGCGATTGTAAATTAAGAGTCGTCCGGAAGCGATGCCCAAGGTGACGACCCTCGAGCGATAAAGGACAGCGCGGAGGTCCCCGTTCAAATTATAAATACGGGCCAGGTTATAACCGGAGATTTGCGGAATTCCGCCTGCCGGCTTGGCATGGTTCAGCAAATAGGCTTCGGCGTGGCGCGCCACAGCCTTGAAGGTCGTCGGCCCCTGCCAGTGCTGCTGGGCCATGATAAAGAGCGTCATGACCAACGCCGCCAACGCCACCGAAATGAGAAATTCCCCCTTTTTCATCATGCGCCGGCTCGCGTCCGGCCGCAGGCCGCAAAGCCGTCTCCTCTGAAGATAATTAAAGCACGCGACAAGCCGGCTATAAAGAGGGTGGTCAAGATTAGTGATCGGCCGCGAGCCCGCTCCTGTCGGAGCCTCATCGGCCCGGCCCGGACCTATAACAATTTCTGGAGGGCCTTTTCAGACTCGCTCAGGGCACCATTCCTGGCGCGCCGCCGCGAATAAACGGGGGCATGGAGATTTCCGGTCCTTGCGCGCTCCGTCAAACGGCTTGCGGGGGTTCGAGAAAATCTGCGAAGATGTGGGTTCTTGCTCGACGGCCGACGGTCCCCCGACGGGCTCGAAGGAGGAATGATGCCTAACGACCTACGACTTCCCAGCCGAACGATCCTCGTAGGGCGCGACCGCGCGGGCGCCCGCGCCATGCTGAAAGCGATTGGTTTTAACGACGCCGATCTTTCGCGCCCGATTGTCGGCATCGCCAACACCTGGATCGAGACGATGCCATGCAATTTCCACTTGCGACGGCTGGCGGCGAAGGTGAAGGAAGGCGTCCGCGCGGCGGGCGGCACGCCCATGGAGTTCAATACAATTTCGGTCTCGGACGGAGTCACCATGGGAACCGAAGGAATGAAGGCGTGTTTGGTCAGCCGGGAGGTGATCGCCGATTCCATGGAACTGGTGGGCCGCGGCCACATGTTCGACGCCATGGTCGCCCTGGTGGGCTGCGACAAGACGATTCCAGCAGGAGCAATGGCGCTCTTGCGGCTTAACGTGCCTGGAGTTGTGCTTTATGGCGGCTCGATTGCTGCGGGCGAGTTTCGAGGCCGCGACGTGACCATCCAGGACGTTTACGAGGCAGTCGGGGCCAACGCCGCAGGGCTGATGTCCGACGCCGACTTTCGCGAGCTGGAAAATGTGGCGTGTCCGGGCGCCGGCGCGTGCGGCGGGCAGTTCACCGCCAACACCATGTCCACGGTGATGGAATTCATCGGACTTTCGCCCATGGGCGCGAACAGCATTCCGGCGATGGACGCCGCGAAGGACGAAGCCGCCTTTCGCGCCGGACAAATTGCCATGGACCTGCTGAAGCGCAACTTGCGGCCGCGCGACATTGTTACTCGCGAGGCGATCGAGAATGCCATCGCGAGCGTTGCCGCGACAGGCGGCTCAACGAACGCGGTGCTGCATCTGCTGGCCATCGCCTGGGAGGCTGGCGTGCCACTCTCGATGGATGATTTCGACCGCATCAGCGCCCGCGCGCCGCTCATCGCCGATTTGAAGCCGGCGGGCAAATACGTGGCCGTGGATGTTTACAAGGCGGGGGGCATTCCGCTCATTGCCAAAAAATTGATCGAGGGAGTGCCGGGAGTGCTGCACGAAAATCAAATGACGGTGACGGGACGAACGCTTGGCGAGGAAGCGCGAGCCGCCCGGGAAACGCCGGGGCAGGACGTGGTTCACTCGGTTGCGAACGCGCTCAAGCCGACCGGCGGGCTGGTGGTGCTGAAAGGCAACCTTGCGCCCGAGGGCTGCGTGGCCAAGATCAGCGGACATGAGCGGCTGCACCACCGTGGCCCGGCCCGAGTTTTCAATTCGGAAGAAGAAGCCATGCAGGCCGTCACCGGAAAAAAGATCAAGGCGGGCGACGTCGTCGTGATTCGATACGAAGGCCCGCGCGGCGGACCCGGGATGCGCGAGATGCTGGGCGTGACCGCGGCGATTGTCGGCCAGGGGCTGGGAGAATCCGTCGCGCTTTTGACGGACGGACGCTTCAGTGGCGCCACGCGCGGCTTGATGG
>JAJYNF010000173.1 GCA_021786455.1 Acidobacteriota bacterium | reverse complement strand
ACCATTCCATGGCCGCTGCCGGTGAAGTCGTGGCAAGGCGTGCAATAAATATCGAATCGCTGCTGGCCGCGCTCCAGGTCTTTGCGAGTGATGGGGAAGGGGAAAACGTTCGCCTCCTTGCCATCCAATAGGCCAGCGTACATGAGCGTGTCGGTGCGCAACTCGCCTTGCGCCACAGTGCCCGGGACCGGCTGCTGCTCCGAATGCCCGTCGTGGAAGAAATTGCTGGGTTCGTAGCCGCGATATTTAGGCTGGATGTGCATGTCTAAGCGGCAGCCGCCCAGCGCAATCGTTCCAAGTAACACGGCGAGGGAAGCTCCCAGGCGGGTTCGCTTTCGCCGTGACCGCAAAAATTGCGGGTGGTCAAGGCAACTCGGATGCCGGAATCGCTCAGGCCTCAACTTCACTGACCTCCTCGGGGCGCAGGCTTTCGAGGAAATCCCTCGTTTCGCTCAGGTCAAACTTCGCGTCTGCCGCTTCAATCAAAAGGAAAAATCGGTCGCGAGACGCCAGCGCGAACCGCTGGACATTGAACGCCGGATGGTAAGGCAATGGCAGGCCGTTTAAGGTGATCATACCGATGACCGTGGTCAGCGCCGCGCACAAAATGGTCAGCTCGAAAGTGATGGGGATGAAAGACGGCCAACTGTCGTAGGGCTTGCCGCCGATGGTTAGAGGATAGCCGACGACGTTCGCCCACCATTGCATGAAGAATCCGCCCGAACAACCGATCAGCCCCCCGATGAACACCAAGACCGGCAACCGGGTTTTGGGAAAACCCACTGCTTCCGCCAGCCCTTCGATGCCGAACGGCGAGTAAGCGTCAAATTTCCGATACCCTTCCTCACGGGCAGCCTGCGCGGCCTTCAGCAAATCGTCGGGCGTACCGAACTCCGCCATCAACCCGTAGAGCTGATTGCGAGCTATTGAAGCCATGGCGCGTCAGCCGTCAAGCGGCTTGCTCTTCCTCCTTCTTGTGAACCAACTCCCGCATCTCGTGAATCGAAATCATCGGTAAAAAGCGGATGAACAGATAGAACAGAGTGAAGAACAAGCCAATCGAACCCAGGAACGTCATCCAATCCCAGCGAGTCGGATAGTACATTCCCCAGGACGAAGGGACGAAGTCACGCTGAAGGCTGGTGATGATGATAACGAATCGCTCCAGCCACATGCCCGTCTGAACCGAGAGCGACACCAGGAAAAGGGACAGCATGTTCCGCCGCACTTTGGAAAACCAAAGCAGTTGCGGAATCACCAGGTTGGCCGCGATCAAGATCCAATAAGCCAAAGCATACGGCCCGAACATGCGATTCATAATCATGAAGCGATCAAACGGGTTCCCGCTGTAAAAGGCCATGAAGGTTTCCATCAGGTAGCTGTAGGCGACGATCAGGCCGGTAGCCAGCATGATCTTGGCCATGGTATCCAGGTGGCGCAGGGTCACAAAATCTTCCAGGCCGTAATATTTGCGGAGCGGAATGGCCAAGCACAGCACCATGGCAAAACCGGAATAAATCGCGCCCGCAACGAAGTAAGGCGGAAAGATCGTACTGTGCCAGCCGGGTTCAATGGCGACGGTGAAGTCGAAACTCACCACGGTGTGGACGGAAACGACCAGCGGCGTGGCGAGGCCCGCCAGTAACAGCGACGCCGTTTCGTACCGCTTCCAGTGCTTCGCCGAGCCTCGCCAGCCCATGGACAAGATTCCGTAAACCACCTGCTTGACCTTCGTCGTGGCGCGGTCGCGGAGCGTGGCCAAGTCCGGGATGAGTCCGACAAACCAGAATAAAACCGAGACCGTAGCGTAGGTCGAAACGGCAAACACGTCCCACACCAGCGGGCTGCGGAACTGCGGCCACAGCGTCATCGTGTCGGGGTAAGGGAACATCCAGTAGAATAGCCACGGCCGGCCCATGTGGAGCAAAGGAAACATACCCGCGCAGGCTACGGCGAAGATGGTCATGGCTTCGGCAAATCGGTTGACTGAGGAACGCCACTGCTGGCGCATCAACAGCAGAAAGGCGGAAATTAGCGTTCCGGCGTGGCCGATTCCGATCCACCAGACAAAATTGACGATGGCAAATCCCCAACCGACGGGAATGTTAATGCCCCAGATGCCCACGCCTCGCGCAAAAAGCACCGTGATAGCGAAATTGAGCATCAGCAGCAGCGCAATGGCGACCGCAAAGCCGCCCATCCATTTCTTGCCGGTGCCGCGGGTTAGGACAATCGCGCTGATTTTGTCCGTCACCGAGCCAAACGAATGTCCCGGGGCCAGAACGGGTTCAGCGATCGCAGCGTTTTTTCCCGGTTCAGCGGGATCCATGCTCCTCAATCTCCGGATTAGGATTTCTAAGCCGAGCTAAGTACGTCGTGCGGGGCCGGGTGTTCAGTTCTCGCAAAAGGCCGTATTGGCGCGATTGGGCCTTTACCTTGGTCACTTGGCTGTCAGGGTCATTGATATTGCCAAAGACGATAGCGCGCGTGGGACAAACCTGCTGGCAGGCGGTTTGGATTTCACCGTCGCGGATTTTGCGGTTTCCAAGTTGAGCCTTGATTTTGGCTTCTTCAATCCTTTGAATGCAGTACGTGCATTTTTCCATCACGCCGCGGCTGCGAACCGTGACGTCGGGATTCCGCAAGCCATAGAGGCTAGGGGTGGTCCAGTCGGAGTAGAGATAAAAATTGAATCGGCGAACCTTATACGGGCAGTTGTTGGAGCAATATCGCGTGCCCACACAACGGTTATAAATCATCAGGTTAAGCCCCCCGGGGCTGTGCACGGTGGCGCCGACCGGGCAGACGTATTCGCACGGCGCGTTTTCGCACATCATGCAGGGCAAAGGCTCGTTGTAAATTTCCGGCCGATCCAGGTCGCCATGGAAGTAACTGTCCACGCGAATCCACTGCATGATGCGCCCGTCGTCCACCTGTTCTTTGCCCACGGTCGCGATGTTGTTCTCCGAATAGCAAGCCACCACGCAGGCGTTACATCCCACGCAACTGTTCAAGTCAATGGACATCCCCCATTGATAGCCTTCCTTGTAGTTGTACGGGGGATAGAGCGAGGGAGCTTCCGTAGTTTCACTGGGTGGATCGGCGGCGAAATCGGGATTTTTGCGAAATTCTTCGAGCGTCGCCACGCGAATCAGGTCTCGCTTAAAAGCGTTGACGCTTTCGAGCTCCAGCAGCTCGTGGTGTTGCTCAATGGTCTGGAAGTATTGAGTGGTCACCAGATGATAGCGTTTGCCGGTCGGCTTAGGGGGAGGAGCAAAGGCCACCCACATCTGCTCGGAGGTTCGTAGGGTATAAGCATTGAAGCCGGGGCCATTGCCCACCCGCCCGGCCCGCGTGCGCCCGTAACCGAGCGGCAGCGTCATGCTGGAGTCGGCGTGGCCCGGAACGATCAGAATGGGGAAGTTTTGGCTGCGCCCATTGATCGTGATTTTGACCACCTCTTCGCGCGTGAACCCCAGGCGTTCCGCCGTGGCCGGGCTGATCATGGCGGCGTTATCCCACGTCAGCTTGGTGATAGGCCGAGGCACCTCTTGGAGCCACGGATTATTAGCAAACCGGCCGTCCCAAACGTTGGTGTCCGGTTGAAAGGAAATTTCGATAGCCCCGGGCGGCTGAGCGGAAGGCGCGGGCAAGTTCACTGCCGTGTTCAGCTTCACCGATTTGGGTGGAAAGGTAGTTCCTGGAATCACTCCCCGCTCGAGGGCAGCTTCCCAAAATCGCTCGACGTCTTTTGAAAGATTTTGCTTTTTCCAATAATCGCGGACTGCTTGATGCGGTGTTCTTTGTTCTTCGCCCAGCAGGGCCGACATAAGCTCATGCAGGGTCTTGCCGCCGTACAACGGTGCAATGAGCGGCTGGATGACCGTGGCTGTGCCGTCGTAGGCGCGAACGTCGCTCCACGACTCCAAATAGTGCGCTGCCGGGATCTGCCATTGGCATAGGTAGGAGGTCTCATCGTCGTAAAGGCTCCAATGAGCGCGAGTCTTGACTTTGAGCAAAGCCTCCGAAAAGGCCAAATCAGCAGGGGCGTCGTAAACCGGGTTGCCGCCCAAGATGAGCAGCGTCTCCACCTGCCCGGAGTGGATGTCAGAAACCAGCTCCCGTAGTGATTGAATCTGGTTCGCCGGCCCCGCCTCAATGGGGTCCGTATAAATGACCGTTTGGCCGACGCTGCCGAGGGCGTCATTCATGGCGTGGGCCAGCGCATGGACGGTCGCTGGTTGTTGATCGCCGGCGATGACAATGGCTGAGCCTCGATGGTTCTGAAGGTCGCGGACCAGCGCGGCAATCCAATCGGATGAAACTGACGGGAGGCTCGGCGGCGCGGCAACGTTAAGCTTGATCCCAAGCGCCGTGGCGACGGCCCGGGTGAAGGCTTCAATCTGATGCGGGGGCAACGCCAGCCGATGATCAGCCAAGGTTCCGGTGCCCGAAGGCATGGTCTCCACCAGGTAGAGGCGATTCATGGTGCTTTGGGGTCCCGTAATTCGCCGCTTGTTGGCAAAATCACGAGCGTAGCGTACCGTGCCCGCCCCGAAACACTGAAAGTCCGCGTCCAGCGACAGGATGACATCCGCTCGGTCGAAGCGGTAGTAAGTGTTGACGTATTCGCCAAAAGCCAAGCGGGCGCCTTCACGCGCGCTGTCGCGACTGACAGGCTCGTACTGGTGCCATTGGGCCGCCGGGAATTCCGCCAAAAATCGGCCAATCTGGTCGCCCAGAGTTGGAGAAGTCACGGTTTCAGTCAGCAAGCGCAGCCCCTCGCCTTTGTTGGCGGCATAAGCGCTTCGCAAATCAGCAAGCACTCCCAATACCTCACTCCAATTGCTTAATTGGCCCTCGCGCAGAACAACCTGCGAGCGGTCGGGGTCGTAGAGGCCGTAAATGGACGCCTGAGACAAGGTATCCGTAGCGCCGAGGCTTGCAGGGTGGTCGGGGTTGCCTTCGATTTTAGTTGGCCGCCCCAGATGGCTTTCAACCAGAAGGCCGATGCCGGCTCCCGCCAAAGGCATCGCGGTCGCGTAAAAAAGCGGTCGGCCTGGCTGGAACTCCACCGGCGGATGAACGTATGGAACGATCTTCTCGAGTGGCATCTTGACGCAGGCGGTCATGCCGGAGACTGCTGCCGAGGCCGCCATTAGTTTCAGCAGATTGCGGCGACTCATTCCCTTCCCGCTCCTCGTAACCACGCCGGGAGCGAACTCGCGCCCGGCCAGCTCTCGGTAGCGTGAAGTCTTGCCCAACTCCTCGAGACCCCGCCAGAAACGCTCCCCCGCGTTGCCTTTTAATGAGGCGCGAAGGGCGGAGATATCAACAAAATCCTTGCTCGAAGAATCCTTCATTTCCCTTTACTCTTTTCCCGCCTTGCTCGGATTACCGATGACACGTATCGCAACTGATCAAGCTTTGGATCCTATACTTCTTAACCAGTAACCTACCCAAGGGCATCTGCCGGGTGTAAACCACCCCTTCATACACCAGCGGATGTTTCTCGCTGGGGCGGTGGTAAATCGGGTCAAAAACCTGGGCTCGGGGACGAACGTACCGCGCGGGGTGGTTATGGCAACTCAAGCACCAACGCATATAGAGCGTGTGCGCCCGGTAGGTTATCGCCATCTTGCCGATTTGCCCGTGGCAGGTCGTGCAGCCAATCCCCTTGTGAATATGGATGGCGTGATTGAAGTAAACGAAGTCGGGCAGGGTGTTGACCCGAGTCCACTCAATCGGCTTATCCTCCCGATAACTCGCGCGCACCGGCGCTAGCATGGGGCTGTGGACCCAAAGTTGTGAATGGCAGGTCATACAGGTGTGAGTCGAGGGCATTCCCGCGTACCAAGAGGTTTCGACCGTTGTGTGACAATAGCGGCAGTCAATGCCATCCGTGACCGTGTGATGGCGGTGGCTAAACGGGACGGGTTGTGGCAAGGGCTCCTTAACGTAAGTAATGTAAGCGGACCGATTGACCCTCCAACTAATGAAGCCAATCGCCGCGATCAGCAAGACGACTCCTACAATGCTTGCGCGAGCAATGGTGTTAAAGCTGCGATGAAAAATCTGAGGCATCGGAACTTTTTGAGACCCTTTAACGTGACCGCACAGATCGCATGAGTGCTCCTTCTGGCTAGGGCAAGGCCACGTGTTCGCTGCCTCGCTCAGGAGCTTGCCGATAATACCGGTCTCTAACGCTATTGAAGCGCGCTAGGGCTTAAGGCGCATTCCATGGAAATCTTGGCAACTCCCACAGAAACCCCGCGTGCTTGGCACGGGAAAACGGTCAAAGCTTTGCCCCCAATCCCTCGCGCCGCGGCAGCGGTTGAACTTTCATCCGCAGCACGATCGCCAGCTTGTGACCTCGCTGGGCAAAAGCAACAGGACAAGACTTTTAAAATCTCCCGGACGCTACCCACTGCAAACACGCCAATATACAACATCATCGCGTCAAACGCAAAAAAAATCAGGGGGTGGTTGAAAAACGCGCGCGGGGCGGGTGCTCATTCAGCAGAAACTTGCGGGGCCGAACTCGGATGATCACGGCTTTCCCTGTAGGTATAAAGAATGCGATGAAGTACCGTCAAGTTCGAGAGCGCCACGATCACCCACAGCACCGGCGCCATGCGGTTGAACAGCGCGCCGATGATAATGAGCACAATGCGCTCCGGGCGCTCCAGGAAACCGACCTTACAACTCCTAATCAAATTCTCGCCGCGCGCCCGAGTGTAACTTGTCATCACTGAGCCAATCATGGCGACGGCTACCAAGGCGACATATCCGAATCGGTTGATGCGCCCGTAATAGACCAACAATCCAATCAGCAAGATAAGATCCGAGTAGCGGTCGAGCACCGAATCCAGAAACCCTCCGAACGGCGTCACTTGACGAGTAAACCGAGCCACCGGCCCGTCCGTGAGGTCAAAGACCCCAGCGATAAACACTGTTATGCCAGCCGCAAAAAAATAACCAAAGGCAAATAAGTAGGCCGCGACCACGTTGATGGCGAAGCCGATCGAGGTTAGGACGTTAGGATTGATACGGACGCTGGCAAAAGCCCGAACGAGAGCGTCGTGCGCGTAACCACAAACTTTCCCGATCTGACGAGTAATCATTGGGCGTGGACCGAGGCTTTGAAGAACCCGCGACGCCCTTGCGGGCAGAAGCCCGAAAAGACGGTCGCCGGCCCCGCCGCTCCCCCGACAAAAAGGCTTGCCCGGGTCTGAACGGCTTTCCCGGAAAATCATACGGGAAAACAGATGCGCATCGCAACCCTCCTCACGGGGATGACTGGCGCGGCAGTGATTGAAGGAGATGGCCTCGCTCCTGGTTAAGGCGCATCATTTGGCGGCGCAACGCGCGAAGAGTTTGCTCCCTCGCGGCGTATTGCTGATCGCCAGCAAACCGAGTGGCTGCCCGCAACGTTGCGATCTGGGCATGCACCAAGGCCAGTTTCTCCCGATCGAGACTCAGGAGTCTGAAGACGACATCAATCCGATTGGCTTGTTCTCCGTTGGCAAGGGAAGCCGAATCAAGCTGCGCCATATCCGCCGCAACACGTTCCAGTACTCTCTGCCACTCGGCGGATAACGTTTCCAATCTTGCGGCAGCATCGTCGGCATTCTGAGAGGTGCCCGTGTCGAGCGCTTCGGTTTGATCAATGCTTCGTTCAATCGCGTCGCTCATGGAAAGGTCATTCACCAGGCGCAAGGCGTCAAGCCGTCCGCGACCCTCTTGAACGCCGAGCCACCCGCCAGCTCCGACGGCAACGGCCAGCACCACCCCCGAGATGGCTTGCATAATGCGCAAACGCTGGACGCGGGGTTCGCCGTCCCTGAATTCGCGCTTAACGATGGCCTGGCAAATCCTGTGGCCCGCGTAAAGAAGCAAAACGGACACCCCAAGCTCGACCAAAGCAGTTCCCGCCCTTGTGGGAACGGATACAATGACGCCC
>JAJYNF010000347.1 GCA_021786455.1 Acidobacteriota bacterium | reverse complement strand
GTGAGTGGGACATGCCCATGGGACGGGGCGCCAAGTACATTTTCGCCCATCCCTCCCGCGTGTTGGGCGGCGTGGTGAATGACTGGCGTATGGACTGGATTTTCTCGGACGAATCTGGCACTCCCATCGGCATTCCAAACGTTTGGTTCGTCGGCAACCACGGTTTCGTCCCTTCCGGCGGCTCGACGTTTTCACAGTGGATTTACAACTGCAACGGCCTTCCCAAGGCCTGCTACACCCCCATTCCCACGTTCGGTCAGGGGAATCAGCCGGACCGCGTCGGTTACCTGCGGAGTCCCTACATCCCGAACCTCGACCTCTCGTTGCAAAAGGATTTCATGCTGACGGAATCGAAGCGGCTTCAATTTCGGGCCGACGCGTTTAACTTGATGAACACGCCGCTGTTCCCGGGTCCAAATACCAACACCAGCCAAATACCGAAACAGGTGGACGGCCGCTGGCAGGGATTCGGAACGGTCAACCTATTTCAACAGAACTTCCCGAGGATCATTCAACTTTCGCTGAAGCTCTTCTTTTAGGCGTCGGGAGTCGCTCGCGGGGAGGTGGACTCTGAGGAAAGCAACTTTCCTACTTGCGCTCACCTTGTTCTCATCCTGCGGGGGCGGGAGCCCCGCGGCTCCGCCTGCCCCTCCCGCTCCTTCCGGCGGAAACTTCCTTCAGGATGCCTCCCTGGGCATCTCCACGCTCCAGGGCTGGTATGACCAAAGCACCGGGCTATGGCAGACGACCGGTTGGTGGAATGCCGCGAATTCGATCACGGTTCTTGGCATCTATTCCAAGCTGAGCGGCTCGTCGCAATACCTGCCGACGATCTCGAACACTTTCAACGTTAATGAAAGCGGCGGCTTCTTGAATAATTACTACGACGACGAAGGCTGGTGGGCGCTCGCCTGGATCGAGGCCTATGACGTGACTGGGCAAACAAGCTACCTGAACATGGCGGAGCAAATTTTTTCCGATATGACCACCGGATGGGACGCGACAACCTGTGGCGGCGGGATTTGGTGGAACAAGACGCACACGTACAAGAACGCCATCGCGAACGAACTGTTTCTGTCTGTCGCAGCAAACCTCGCCCTGCGCGCTCCCTCTGGGTCACAGCAATATACCACGGACCTCAACTGGGCTCAGATGGAGTGGAACTGGTTTGCTCAATCAGGAATGATCAATTCACAGAATCTGATCAACGACGGACTGACCATCAACACCACCGATCCCTCGAGTTGCCAGAACAACCGCGAAACCGTGTGGAGCTACAACCAGGGCGTTATCCTGGGCGGCCTGACGGCTTTGGCCAAGCTGACTCAGAATCCTTCCTTGTTGCAGAAAGCGCAGACCATTGCGCTCGCTGCCATCGCCAATTTGACGGACTCAAACGGCATTTTGCACGATTCGTGCGAACCGAACTGCGGCGCCGACGGAGTTCAATTCAAGGGCATTTTTACACGCAACCTGGCCGTCTTAAACGCCTCGCTTCCCAATGCGCAGTACGACACTTTTCTCCAGACAAATGCCGGAGCCATCTGGAACGACGATCGAGGCCCAAACGACCAATTTGGCCAGGTGTGGTCCGGACCTTACATCACCGCCAACGCTGCAAGCCAAACCTCGGCGATAGATACCTTCCTCGCAGCCTACCCGGTGAGCGCGAACGCCCCGTGAGCGGATTTTATTGAGACCATTCGGTGGGCGCGCGGTCCCAACGATGCCGGCGCAGCTCGTGGAGCAGCGAACCGGGCAAGGGCCCCGCCTCGCTAACGGCCATGTTCATTTCTACATGATGAACCTTTCGCATCCCCGGGATCACGGTGCTAACGCTCGGATGACTCAAAATGAAGCGAAGCGCCATCTCCGGCAGAGTCATCCCCGACGGGGCTGCGGTCTTCAATCGCTCCACGTGCTCGACGGTCGCCTTGAGATTTTCCGGTACAAAGTACGTATTGCGCCAGTCGCCTTGGGGCCAGCGCGAATTGAGGGTCAGATTGCCGATCAGACTTCCTTCGTCGAAGGGGACGCGGGCGATGATGGCTACGTCCCGCTCGCGGCAGGCAGGAAATAATTCATCCTCGCCGCTCTGATCGAAAATGTTGTAAATCACCTGAACGGCATCCACCAGCCCGGATCGAACCGCCTCAACGCCGTTCCACGATTCCCACCGATTGAGGCTAATGCCGATCCCCTGAAATAACCCCTGCCGTCTAAGCTTTTCCAGTGATTGGTGCCAGCGGTCATCCTTGAGCCAAGGGTCCTCCCAAACATGGAGTTGCATCAAGTCAAAGCTTTCGAGGCCGGCATTTTTCAGGCTGCTCTCCACATATTTCTCGATATGGTCCGGAGGGTAACAGTCCTCGACCGTGTACTCACGCCGGCTGGGCCATCGAAGATTCTTGGGAGGAATTTTGGTCGCCGTATATAGCCGTCGCGAAGGGTTCGCGCGCATCAGTTCACCCAGCATCTTTTCGCTTTTTCCGTCGCCGTAAGCCCACGCCGTGTCGAAAAAATTACAGCCTAAATCAACCGCTCGCTGCATCGCTTGCTTGGAGTCGCCATCGTTCGAGTCCATCCAGCCGGCCATGCCCCACATCCCGTATCCGATCTCGCTCACTTGCCAGCCCATGCGTCCGAATCTTCGATATTTCATTCCGCCTGACCTCCTATGCGCTTGCGTCCCAGCAGCACGTAACCTTTGCTAGAAAGTTTCAGGGCCAGCTTCGCAAGATTTGGCCACCACCGGTTGCCGATGAGAAGGCATCCTAATGCCCCGATGGAATAAATGCAACCCCTAGCAGCTAACGTCGCGGTAGTGTCTTGGTTTGAATTGTGGCACGGGCGTCCGCTCCCGTGAGGCGCTCGACGGGCACGGCCACGATGGCCGCGCCGCGCGCTGGAATCCAAATCTGGACACCACCCACGTCGTGCTCGAGTTGACAGGTTCCAGGTTGGGGCGCACAATCAGGATGACTGAATCGCAGGGTAGGAGGAGGGGTAGAGTTGATTGAGAAGCGCTGGGAGGGTTCAGCCGTTGTGGTGGCGGCGACGGTGTTTGTCCTGCTGGTCGCGCGGGCTGCTTCATCCGCTTCGGTTGCAGCCGGCGCTAAGAACCCCAAAGCTGCGCAATCCGAAGGTCATCCCAACAGGCAATCCTTGCGGAGCCTCACGTTAATCAGCACAAAAGCTGCGGCAGAGGCAGCGACCAGGGCCAAAATTGCAAAGTCAAACGCCCGGCCGCAAACTTCCAAAGTGCCGGCTGTGGGTGAATTCCACCCCGTGTCGGAAGCGACGGCGGGCGACACGGCGCTCCGGGTCACTCAAAAGAATCGCGGGCTGCTCAGGGAGGTCCACGGAAGCGTTTACGGCGCAAGGAGTGCTGTTAGATCCGACGAGGGCGGTGACGTCGGAGCGAGCTCCAGAAGTGGAAAGCTCAGCATTTTCGTTGCAAGTCAGGGTACAGCAGCCAAGTCTCCCGCTTCCCACTAGCCGATGACCCCTAGGATAGCCTTTTTCCATCACGACTGCGCTCAGTTCAATATTCTAGCCTTCGCCATAGTTCTCTTTTGTACTGCCTGCCGCGCGAGCGGTGCCACGTCCTTGCCGTCAGCCACCTGGCCCACGGTTGTCGAGTGTAAGAACATCCAAAGCCCCATTCTCGGCCGCGCGGTCAACTACTGCGTTGATTTGCCGGCCAACTATGCGCAGACCGCTCCGGAGCGCTATCCGGTGCTGTATTATCTCCACGGCCTTTTCGAGCACGACACGGCCTGGATTCGGCACGGCGGAAAGGCGGTTTACGACACGATGCTTCAGGACGGACGGCTGGGTCCCTTCATCGTGGTTCTGCCGGATGCTGACAACACTTTTTATGTGAACTCTTTCGACGGCAAGGTTCGATACGAAGATTTCTTCATTCAGGAGCTTGTGCCTTACATTGACGCGCACTATCGAACAATTCCCACTCGGTTGGCGCGGGGCATCAGCGGTGTCTCGATGGGAGGGTATGGAGCTTTGCATCTGGCCATGCGGCACCCTAACGCTTTCGGCTCCGTCAGCGCCCAGGGAGCCGCTTTAATCCCAAAATTTCCGCATCCCGTGCCGACCCAAGGCCGTTGGGGGTTTTATGCGCGCGTGTTGCAGCACGCCTTTGGCGATCCGCTCTCAGAAGCTTATTGGGATGCCAACAACCCTCTGACGTTGGCTGGGCACCCGAGCCGCTTCAAGGGTTTGAAAATGTATTTTGATTGTGGCAATCACGATCGCTATGGCTTTGAGGTCGGCGCGGAGATGCTCAACCGAATCCTCAACCGCAAACATTTTGCTCACGAATTCTACCTGCGCCCCGGCGATCACGGCTGGCCATACCTCCAAAAATACCTTCAGTATGCTTTGCTCTTCCACTGGAAGTATTTTCAAAAAGCTGAGCGTCAATACGCCGCCCGCAATGAGACGCAATGAGCAAAAGCTGTTTTGACCGAGGGAAACGAAAAGCTAAGGCAAGCTTCCTCTCGCGGGCCGCGGGGTTGGCGTTGGCGGTGCCAGGCTTAATGCTCGCTCACGCCAACCCCATTGGCCTGTCCGAAGCCACGCTGGGTAAAGCGCGCGTGACAGTCCGCTACGGCCGGCCCAAACTCGGTAACCGCGATCCCATGAGAATGATTCAGCCAGGCCAAGTGTGGAGGATGGGAGCCGACATCCCGACAACAATCGAATCCAACGTGCCGCTTGCTTTTGGCCACGCGGCGGTTCCCCCAGGGAAGCATTTTCTGTTCGTGCGTTGGGTGGAACCTGGTTTATGGATGCTGGTCGTTTCGAGGGTGCCGCTCCCTCAATACCAGCCGAGCGCGACGCTTGCCGAAGTCCCCCTGGAGCTTGAAAGGATTCCGAAGCCAGTCGAAGAGGTCACCATCGCGCTCCTTCGCCGGGGCTCTAGTGAACGGTTGGCAGTAAGTTGGGGAACTTATCGGTTAGCGTGCAGCTTTACGCCGGCCCCGTGAACCGCGCAGTGCCTGCCGGAACCTTCATCGCATGACGTTCGCCGCAAGCTCGCCTCCAGCCGCCCGCTTAAGCCTTCCCCTTACTCGCGCGCTCCACTCATCCGTGCCTGACAAGGCTGGACCACAGGCGACCTTAGCGAACAGCAAAAGCATCCTCGGGCCGATCAAGGACACCGGCCCTCGGAATGACGCCGCATTGTAAACAAATACGCGGGACGTCACACTGTGAGCTTTCGACGGATTTGAGCGGGATACCCTCAGGAATTCTGCTAGCAACTTCACTGGGATTTTAGTGCTCCTAAATAGAGGGACATGGCCATCGTCGCGGCAAGCGCCCGGATATCAGGTTCGATGCTTTGGCATCCCCCAATGTTCCGTCCGCAAGCGGGCCACGCAACGGGTCTTACAGGTGGCAGGGCGCAGGTTGAGGCTATAATGGCTTTTTGATTTTGCAACCTTGCTGCCTCCAATCTGACCGTGTGCGCGACTCTGGTAGGGAAAGGAATCGCGGCGTGCCGTCAACCTCGGCGAAAACACAACTCCGTCACAGCGCGCGCCACCGATGCTGCGCCATCAGCCAGCGTTTCGTGCTTTTGACCTGCTGTGTCCTGAGCCTGAACATACCCTCGCGGGGTGAAGGGCTGCCGGCCGTTTTCCATAAGGGATTATGGGGCAGCCGTGTGGCCGAAATTCGCCTCGAGTGCCCAAATTCCCACTTGACACTCCCGGACTTCGCCAGCGAGGTCACCCAAAAAGTCGGCGAGCCCCTCAGCCGCCAGGAAATTTCAACTACGCTGAAGCGTCTTTACGCAACCGGAAGGTTTACCGACCTCGAAGCGGTTGCTCACCGCATCCCAGAGGGAGTGTCGCTAATTTTCGTCGGCAGAGCCCAGTACTTTGTGGGAGCGGTTCAGGCGCAGGGAGGGCCATCATCCCTTGGCACTCGCGCCCTCGCCAATGTGGCCCGCTTACAGCTTGGCCAGCCGCTGACTCGGAGAGAATTGCAGGGTGCCGTGGAACGGCTGGAGAGATTGCTCCGTGAAAACGGCAATTACCAGCCTAGCATTACCGCCAGCATCGAGCGTGACCTTGCGACGCAGAGCGCGAACGTTACGTTTACGATTCACCCGGGGCGACCAGCACAGTTGAGCAAAGTCAATTTCGTGGGTCGCACCGTCTTTCCGACGGCAAAGCTTCTTTCTGTGACCAAGTGGCGCCTTGGCCGACAGTTGACGTCCTCCAACCTGGGCCGCGGCTTGCTCAAGCTCCACCGCTTTTACACGCGGCGGGGGTATCTCGAGGCAAACATCCTTCTCCGGCGTCGGATATATGATGCCAAAGACAACACCGAAGCCCTTGTCGTAGCGGCAGAATCCGGCCCTGGGGTGCAAGTCCAAATAAAGGGAGCAAGGATTTCACGTTCTAAAGCGAGGCAGATTCTTCCCCTATACACCGACGGTATCGTGGATGCTTTGAGCTTGGCCCGTGGCAGCGAGCGTCTGCGAGATTATTTTCAGAAGCGGGGCTACTTTTGGGCGCGCGTGAAGGTGTTGCCAATCGAACGCATCGGGGTTAACCACGTCCGAATCATTTACTCTGCCCACCTTGGACCTCAAGGAGATTTCGACGGCTATCAGTTCGAGGGGAACCATCGCATTCCGACCTCAGAACTTTCCTCGGTCGTCAACTTTTCCTCGCAGGGATTTTTGTTCCAACAATTGATTTTCAGCGATAAATTATTGGCAGGCAACGTCCAGGCATTGCAGGCTCTTTACCAATCCCGTGGCTATTTGGCCGCCAAAATTACACCGGAACTGGATTCCAACTATCAGGGCCAGGCTCATCATTTGTTCGTGACCTTTGCCATCCAAGAGGGGTCTCGGACAACCGTTTCGCATCTGACGCTTCGTGGCGTTACGGCGGAGGAGCGTCAAGAGCTTCGGCCGTTATTGAAAGACAAGCCCGGCGGCGCCTATTCTCCGCAACGAGAGGCCCACGACCGGCTGGCTCTTCTGAGATTCTTCGCCAACCGCGGGTATCCGCGCGTCAGGGTGGGCGCGCAAGCGGCCCACGGCCCCGGCAGAGACCGCATGACCGTCGCCTACACGGTCAGGCGCGGCCCGAAACAAATCGTCAAACGTGTTCTGCTGGTCGGGAACACCCACACGCGGAGTTCCACCATCCGCAGGCAACTGACCTTCTCTCCTGGCAAGCCTCTAAGCGACGCCGCCATCCTCCGGTCGCAGAGCCGGCTCTATGATTTGGGCGTCTTCAATGAGGTGCAAATTGCGCCGCAGAATCCTGAAGGCACCGAAACGGATAAAAGGATGCTCGTCCAAATGGAAGAGGCCAAACGCTGGACGGTCAGCTACGGCGGGGGCATGGAAGTGCAGCGGCTGGGTAGCAACCAACCGCAGGGGCAATTCAAGGCCAGCCCCCGCGTCTCCCTCGATGTGACACGGCTCAACGTAGGGGGCCGGGCGCAGACGGCGAGCTTCCGCGGCAGGTTCTCCACTCTCGACCGTGGGGCAGCCTTTTCATATTTTATCCCTCGCTTCCGCTCAAGGCGCAACTGGGGAATCGGGGACTTTACCGACCTGAAGGAGTTCACGCAGTACTGGGCGGGGCAGGGCGCGGCGATGGTCGGCGTAAACCCCCTGCACGCGCTCTTCCCGCACAGGCCGGACATGGCAAGCCCGTACGCCCCGTCCTCAAGGGCCTTTTTAAACGTGATGTATATTGACGTCGAGGCGGTGGAGGACTTCGCCGAGAGCCGCGAGGCGAAGGAACTTTATGAGTCGGCGGAGTTTCAGGCGGGCCTTAGGTCCCTAAGAGAATCGGACGAGATCGACCTGTCGGGGGTCTCAAAAGCAAAACTCTCCATGCTTGAGATTCTTTACAAAAACTTCAGAGAAGGGCGCTTGAATACCGGCGGGCCGCGCGCAGAGGCGTTCAGGCGGTTCCAGCGCGAGAAGA
>JAJYNF010000251.1 GCA_021786455.1 Acidobacteriota bacterium | reverse complement strand
TCGGTCATGCGGTAAGGATCAAGAAGGCGCTTGAGTTCGGCTGCGGTCAAAACTTTCTCTTCCAGACAAACTTCCGGTATCGTCTTGCCACTAGCCAGCGACTTTTTGACGATTTCCGCCGCACGGGAGTAGCCGATCACCGGATTGAGCGCCGTGGCGATGGAAGGCGAAAGGTGCGCGTAACGTTCGCACACCTCACGATTCGCGCGAATTCCCAAGACGCACCGCCGCGCCACAACCCGGCAGGTATTTTTGAGGATTTCAAGTGAATGGAGAACGTTCCAGATCATCGCGGGCATCATCACGTTCAATTCAAGTTGGCCCGCCTGGACGGCCAGTGCGACGGCCGTGTCGTTCCCGACCACTTGGAACGCCACCATGTCGAGCAGTTCGCCCATCACCGGATTGACCTTGCCCGGCATGATGCTCGAGCCCGGCTGCAAAGCCGGTAGGACAATCTCGTTGAAACCTGTTAGCGGGCCGCTGGTCAGCAGGCGCAGATCGTTCGCAATGCGAATCAGTTCGAGCGCCAGGTTGCGCAGCGCGCCCGAGACCGCCGCAAGAGGGAATTGGGATTGCATAGCGGCGCGCAAGTCTTCCGCCGGCTTCAGCCGCAGTCGAGTCAGTTGCGCCAGTCGCTTCACCACCAGGAAGCGGAATCTAGGGTGTGCATTCAGTCCTGTGCCCGCCGCGGTTCCTCCGATGCTCAGCTCGGCCAGCCCCATGGCGTTCTGCCGGATGCCCTCTCGAGCCTGCCCTAGCGTCACGCCATAGGCAGTGAATTCCTGCCCCAGCCGCACCGGCACCGCATCTTGCAAGTGCGTTCGACCGCTCTTCAAAATGCCATCAAACTCCCGGCCTTTATTGAGGAACGCCTCCTCCAGCTCCTGAACCGCTGGATAAAATTCCTCAAGCTGCAACAGCGCCGCCAACCGCATCGCCGTCGGAAAGGTATCGTTGGTGGACTGGCCAAAGTTGACGTGGTCGTTTGGGTGGACGATGCGATAGTCTCCCAATTTCCCCATCCGCCGGCCAGTCAAATACCAAATCGCCCGATTGGCGATGACCTCGTTCACGCTCATGTGGAAGCTGACGCCGGCCCCCGCCTGATAAACATCCACTGGAAAATGGCCGTCCAGGCGGCCCTCGATCACATCCTTCGCCGCCTGACTGATGGCTCGCGCGATTTGCCGCGGAATCATGCCGAGCGCAGCGTTCGCCTCGGCACATGCCAGCTTGAGCAATCCATACGCCTTAATCAGGGTTCGATGCGCTCGATAGCCGCTGATCGGGTAATTTTCCACCGCGCGTGCCGTCTGCGCGCCGTAAAAAGCTTCTGCAGGAACCTGAACTTCTCCTAGAGAGTCGTGTTCTTTCCGGTATTTCAAATCTTAAAGCGCTCCGCTCTGGGCAAAGCCCGATCTCCTGTTGAATTCCGCTCGTTAGACTCTACGTCTGATAAGGTGTATTATGTTAACTTTAATCGCTTGCGCCGCCTAAACCAAGGCCCGAGCCTCGTTCTCCCGCAGCCGTTCACTGCCCTTGAGAGCTAGCGGCAGCCCGGTGGCCGGTCCATGAGCCTTTCTCGTTCCCATGCGACCAGGAGCCGCTTAGCTTTCCGTGGCGCAGCTTGCCGACAATCAAGTAGTTGCCTTGGTCGGTGTCAATGTGAATTTTTAGCCTGGAGTGTTTGAAGGCGGCTGTGGTGATGTCTGCGTCGCCAAGGGACGATGAGACCCATCCTTCAACTGTCGCGCCGCTTTCGTGCAGGTGGAGCGTGAACGGCACGGGGCCGTTTTGTCCGCCGTGAGCCATGCAAGCCCAAATTCCCGCCACCGGTCCCGCCTTAACCTTTCGGGAGCGAGCGTGAAGGACTCCGGCGAACCCAAGCGCGAGGGCGATCGCCGCCGCCAAACCAAGGGAACGTCTCATAACGCGCCTCCTTCGATGGTGCGGTGAAATCTCAATCGGTGCCATTTTACACCGGGTGACCGGTGGCCGTCATCCGAGTCGGGTGACGGCTCGTTAGTTGCGACCGCCCCCCCCGCATGCCGCCGTGCGGTCGTTGATGCAATCCGTCAGTTCGTCCGCTCTTCAATGCCGGTGTCGCCTCAAGGCGCACCGTGACAATTTCATAGGGCGTCACGTCGAAATCGAATCCATGCGCGGAGACGGTCAGAGGTCGTTGGTTCTGCTCCATGGCGTCGCACTGCCACGCCTGCTGAACATCCAGCAAGGGCAGATTCACGCGGACCGTGCCCGACCGGCCCGCCACCTCGAGAAACCGCAGGATGGTGCCTTGCCGATTCATGGCCCTTTTCCAGGTCACGAGGACGACGTTCGGCGACTCCACATCCACGAAGCTTTCCGCGGCGGCGTTCAGCGGCTCGGGCGTGTTGACGGCTTTGTCGTTTGAGATGATGTCATCCATTTCCATTGGCGTCATGGCCGACCACCCCAGCCGGCTGAGCGCCGCTGGCTGGAACCTGCGGTCGCTGGTGAGGACATAACGGAAGGTGAAATTGCCGCCTTGGTCCGCGCGGTAGTTGGTGAACCAGTAGTTGTTCATGACGTAGGAAAAAATCGTTCCTTTCCGGCGGCCGAATTTAAGCGGCCACGCGCCGCGCACGACGTCGCCCAGAGTGACGAGCGAAGCGTCTATCGGGACGATGGCGACGCTCATGTTTCCCTGCTCGGCTTCAACCCAATGCTGGACCGAAAACCATTCTTTGCCGGCGCCCGGTAATTGATCGTGCGCGGGATTTACATAGCCGTTTTGAATTTCGTATCGGAATTGTGGATGCTCCATAGCCAGCGGAAACGCGAAGTACACGCCTTCTTTTGCATCCACGGCGCGTTTTTGGACGTGGTTGATGAATTCGATCTTTTTCTTGTGCTCGAAGAGGATGATTTCCGAATCAATCCGTGGGGTGTTGAGCGCCGAGCTTCGAAGCCGCGCCACAAGGCCGAAAGGCGACCGAGTGATTGAGAGCAAGCGGCCGTCGGCCGCCGGATGGACCTTCAACGGAGGCTGAGGCAGGCCTCGATTGCTAAAGATCAGGCTATTGCGACGCGGCGTGTCACCGCCTGTCACGTAGAGATACTGGTCGAACCGGTAGGGACTCGTCGCGTTGACCAGTTCCTTCCCCAACTGTTTGTCGAAGATGCTTTTGACCGCGCCGGATTCAGGATCCAATACAACGCGATAATAGGCGTTTTCCATAACGTCGCCGGGAACCGTCGAAAGCCGGGGCCGACTCGAAGTCGCCAGGCGGATCGCATAGCACTTGTAGCCCACCGAGGGCACGTCTTGAGCAAGGAACCGAACACGTTGCTGGTCGCCGCTGACGGAAAGAACTTCGTAGGGAACCGTCTGCTGCGTGGCCAGATCTACAATCCGGAACCCCTTCGGCAGGTCTGCGTCCACCAACTCGCTCCGCGGCCAGTTCAGCGGATTGAAAACCACCCAGGTGCCGCCAAGGTCGGGAATCTTGTCGGCCAGCGCCGCCAGTCCGCGCTCGATCACATACTCCGCCTCTTCCTTGGCGTGAGTCGCAAAGGCGTCCTTCACAGCCAACTGGCGCCGGCTCTCCTCGCTTTGCGGGCTGGAAATGCTGCCCGCCGCGCCCCAGGTGTGCTCGTCAAAGAGGATCAGGTTTTGCCACATCTTTCGGATGACGTGGCGATCCGGCCGGGTACGAGGGTTGAGCAGGAAACTGAGGGTGGAAATCTTCTCCGCCGAAAGCGCCCGCTGCTCGGTTTGGCGATTCATGGCGGCGTAGTAAGCGTCGGACGCGATGCCATCCTCCCAGTAAGGGCCCCCATCACCTCGGTACACGGGAATCGAGCTTCCGTCCTGCTTCGCAATCGCGGCAAGCGCATGAGCGAAGCCGGAATAGCGGAGGTGGGGATAAGCATAAACCTTGTTCCACGCATGGACAAAGGTGGCTTGCTGGGGATACAGATCTGAATTTTCCCATTGAGCGCCGAACAGCAAAATGGAACTTGGCTTGTAGTCGAAGCCAGAGTATATCTCCAGGAATCTAGGCAGCATGGCTTCGCCTGTCCTCACGCGCGGCGGCAGGCCAAAAAAAGCTCCGACTTGGCCGTAGCTATCGGAATACCACATCAAGACTTTCTTGCCGTCCGGGCCTTCCCACCAGAACGGCGACCGCTCCTGCAAATGACTGTCATCCAGGATCGGCCCGCGCGTTTGGTCCGAGCCCGCAAGAAAATACTTGATTCCGGCGGCCGCGAGGATGGAGGGATAGGACCACGTGTAAGACGGCACATCGGTGTCATTGGCATAATCGAACGGCTCGTGATACCGCTGGTCGAACCTGAAACTGGGATAAAGAGAACGGATGAGGGTCTCGACCGTCGGGAAGCCCGTCAGCAGGTTCGCATATTGCGCGGGAATGAAAAACTTTCCTTGCTGAATCGCCTGAATCAGCCTCGCCCGATCTTCTGCGTTGCGTCCCGCAAGAAACTGTTGCACCTCCCAAAAGCCGTCAGGGCTGTAACGGAATTGCGAGTTTTCGTGGATCATGTGGAGCGCTTCGTCGAATACACGGCTGTGAATCTCCGCGACTTTAGCCTGGTAATCCGTGTAGCCCACGTCGAGATGCTCGTGAGGAATTACATAGACGGTCCATTGTTTCGCCGGTTCGAGCGTCACGGGAAACTGCCGCTTGCGCCTGCCAAGGCTCACCACCACGCGGGCCGCTGTATTCGGGCCGAAAGCCGGAATGGAGAACTCCGTCCGCTGCTGCCCAAAGTCGCGGCGGGGGGACAAAGGTTGGGTAAATTTTTGCCGGTTTACACGGAGCGTCACTCTGCCTGATCGGGCCGGTGAGTTCAGGCTGGTAAATACATCCACCCGCTCGAGAAGGTGTCCATCCTTCCTCTCGTAAAAAATCGTCGGATGAACGTCCACCGATATGGCGGCGGGATTAAATTTCCTCGATGGGGCGCGCTCCAGCTCCAGTGCGTCGTACCAGACTCCGGAGTTGCGCTCCGGAGCCGCTTGCCTCGGCGGGTCGAGTGCCGTGAGGACTAGACTGTTCCATCCGTGGCGGAGGTCGCGTGTGGGGAGTTCAACGGTAGCCAAATCCCCCCAGTATTTGTCCCCCGGCACATCGTGCCACTGGGGACGCTGATAAACCCAGCCCACGTGGCCGTTGAGATTGAGTTGGAGCACGGAAAGTTGATGGGTCCGCACCAGCATTCCGATCTTCAGTGTGTAAAGACCCTTCAAACCTTCTCTAAGATCGAATCGTATGGTGAGGGGATGGGGCCGGTGGCCGGCCGGCCCGTTCGCAGACCCGGGCTGGAAGGCGTACCAATCGCTTCCCGGAGTGCTTTTGCCAACCACATAAACGGGCGCCGGGGTGGGGGCTGCTCCGGGATGAAATTCACTGGATGAGCGATCAAAGAGTCCGATTTTCCAAACCGCCTGTGGCTTGGCAGGGCTTGCAGCCGCGAGCGCAGGCAGGGCCCCAGCCAAAAGCCCCCATCCAGCAACGGGCAGCGTCAAACGGAGCCGCGCCTTTCGATCCGTTCTCTCTCTCATCCGCCCCCCTTTTGAGCATTGGCGACAGGGTTGAATGTTTTGACCGGATAACCGAATTTATGGGCATAAGAATGCTAAATCCGTTCGCCCAGGATTATAGATTATAATTCAATGCGCCGGGCGCTGCACCCACCCGTTCACCCTCCTGCCGGGCTGTTCTCAAAACCAGAAGTGCCACGTGGTATCCACTAGGGCGTGGGTGAGCGCGGATGCCGAAACCCTCCGCCTGGAGTTAAAGGTGTTGCCGTAAAACAGGCCCGCGACCGTGGCCATGATGCCGTACCGCCAATTAGGGACGGGGGCGTGATGAAGATGACTCAAGCCAAAGATCACAGAAGCGACGAGCAGCGCGTCCCGTTTCACGTGTGTTGAGTGAATGGTTTTGGTGAGAAAGTTCTGTAAGACGCCGCGAAAAAGCAGCTCTTCGGGGACGGCGACCGTCAAGTAAGTGCCCAGCAAGGTTAAGCAAAAGGTCCAAGGGCTGACGCGCTGCGCATGGGGATGAATGAACTGAAGCGCCATTCCCAGCGGAATCGCAATGATGGCGAAGGCGACGTAATTGGCCGCCGCGTCCACTAAATCAGCCTTCCTGAACCACAACCGATAGCCCACGCCCTGAAGATTCCGAACCACCAGAAAGCCATATCCGCCGATCGAGACGCAGAACAGTGGCCGAAACACATACAAATCTTGGGGCCAAATCCATATTCCGCTCAACCATCCCGCGGCAACCGGCACCGCCAGCGACGCCATGGCCGCGAAATCTCGCCAACCCGCTGATTCCCTTCCGCCCAACCGGTCTGGGAGAAGCAATACCGTGGGAACAGCGATATAAGCCGAAAGCTTGGCCAGCGCGAGCCAGGAGAACGTTCGTGTTCCTAGAGCCAAAATGAAGTAAGGAATGAGCAGGAGGAACGGGATGGCGAAAGCAGCCAGCGCGGAATGGGCCGCCCAATGCCGAAGCGTGCGCACAAAGCCCGGGTGGCTCAGCGCGGTGAAGCCGACTAGAACCAAAGCAAACGATTCAAGCAGCGCCGCCACTCGCCAGGGATTCAGGCGAACCTCAGCCAGCACAATCCCTTCGGCCAAGGCGGCGCATGCCGCTGACCCAACGACCACAAGCGCGACTTGTTTTACCAGCCGCATCGTTTCGTCGCGCGCGAGTTCCCTGCCGGCCGGCATATGGAGCTAAGGGTTGCCTGCTCTGTCCGCCGTCGCGGGAGGCTTCGACTTCTTGAGGCCCGGGGCGCCGAGGTCAAGCTGGCTGAGCGGAATCACTCGCACCGGGGCAAGCTTCCTTAGTTTTCCCGCGTCGCTGGCTACGTTGCCCACCAACACAATCACCCGATCTTTCCGGTGCAGGACCGACGCGGCCGCGCTTAACACCCCCGCGCGGGTGATGGCGCGGATGCGTTTGGCGTAGGCATTCCAGGAATCGAGCGGCAGGCCATAAAGCATCAGTTCCAAGAAGTGGTCCGCGATTTCATTAGGCGATTCAAACCGCAGCGCCAGGTGGCCTACCAGGTAATGATGGGCCATTTGAAGCTCCGCTTCGCTGACGGGGCGTGCGCGCAGTCGGCGAATCTGCGCCAACATTTCCGTGACCGCGCGGATGCCGTCGGCAGTGGGTGTTGAGGTTTTCGCCACCCAGGTTCCGAGCCTTCGGTAGCAATGTAAAGCGCTCGACGCGCTATAGGCCAATCCGAGCCGGGTTCGGAGAACGAAAAACAGCCGATTGCCCGCCGGCCCGCCTAACGCCTCATTGGCCACCTCGAGCGAATCATACCCGGAGTTCGCCCGGGCAATGCCGACGTACCCGACCCGAATTTCGGTTTCGGCGGCATCCGACTGCTGAATCAGGATAACGCCGCGCATGGGCTTCGGGTGAATCGCGCGGCGCATTGCGAGCGGCGCCGCTTCCCTACCCGACCATTTGCCGAAATATTTCTCCGCCAGCCGAAGCCCTTGCTGCGGCGTGACATCGCCCTCGACGGCGAGCACCGTGTTGGCCGGGTCGAAGTACTTGGCGTAGAAGTTTTCCAAATCCTGGCGAGTGATCGAGCCCAGCGTGGCTTCGGTTCCCTCGGGCGGATGGGCGTAGGGCGTTCCGGCCAGCAAGGCTTCGCGCGCCACGGTGTGAGCCACGTAATGCGGATCGTCTTTCAAAATTCTCAGCGCCGAGATGGTTTGCTTCCGGTAGCGCGCCATCTCCGACGGCGCGAAACGCGGGTGAATCAGAATATCGGAGAGCAAATCGAAGGCCAGCGATTTTCGGTCCGCGAGCACGCTGACGCCGGCGATGGTTTCATCCCAGCCGGCCCCGGAGTGCATCGTTCCGCCGGCGTCGTCAATGGCCTTCGCAAGCTCCGTTGCGCTTCGCTTCACCGTGCCTTTGGTCAGCAGGGCTGCCACAAATTGCGCCGTCCCCGCGCCGCCGCGAGGATCTTCCGCCGCGCCGACCATCACCATGGCGTGCAAAGTCACCAGCGGGTCAGATCGTCGCTCGATGAGCAGCACGCGAAGACGGTTCGGCAACGTTTCTACTTCGGGC